>CAOJHG010000128.1 GCA_948435975.1 uncultured Oscillibacter sp.
CTCCTGGCCGCCGCTGGATTCTGCTGCCTGCTGGTGCTGGCACTGCGGCTTTGTCCAAAAAATAATACCGATTTTACTGGACAGCGCCGCCTTCGGCTTCCTGGAGATGCAGCTTATGATACCTGCCGCTTGCTGGAGGAGGAAACCGGTATCCAAATCTTCTATCTCCCCGAGTGGACAGAGAAGGAGGACGGCTTTCTGCACTATGACGATTTCGAGCGCTTCCAGTGGGACAAGGCGTATTTTCAGGATGTCCTTGAAGAGCTGGAGAAAATGCGGGAGGCATTCCAGCGCTATCCGGAAGGATTCCTCCGAGAAGTCACGGCGGGGAAGGGCGAACGAGCGGTTCAGATTGTCCTGTGCCCATACACCTACGACGGCTATGCCAGCTATGGCCGGTATGTCCACGACCACTCCGAGAACGAGGCAAAAGTGGACTGCATCTATTACACCGGCCGGGGAGACAGCCAATATTACAGCCATGAAATGGGGCATATGGTACTGACTGCCGCCGCGATGAGGAGCGGGTGGCAGGCTTTCTGCGACGCCTGGGACGGCTGCGGGGATGGGTGGGTGTCCGATTACGCCCGGACCAGCCGCTCTGAAGACTGGGCGGAGACATGGGCCTGGCTGTGGCACCAGAGGGACGCGGTAGAAAAGCGGTGCCAGGAGAGTGAGCCGCTTCTTGCCAAAGTACGCCTGCTGAGCGGGCTTTTGACAGAAAATTACAGTACGGTGACGGAGTCCGGGCTTCCATGGGACTCTCTGTTGTGACCCGGCTGAATAAGGAGGATACCCATGATGAAGAAGCAACACGCGGTCCTGCTGCTAGGGGCGGCTGCCGTGCTTAGCGCGGTCCTGATTTCCGGCGCGAAAAGACCAGCGGTAGACACCGGCTCCCCTGGTCCGGGCGCACCTGGCCAAAAGGAAGCGCACGAGATTTTTTCCCAAGAGGCCAATGAAGAGAGCCTGGAGATTGACAGCGGGGACGTGCCTTTGAGCGGACTGCCTGTGCTCCCTGAGGAGAGCGGGCAGGAGATGGATGGAGCGGCATACATTGACGGGGTCCTGGCTTTGGTGAACGCGGCGCGGGCTGAGGCAGGGCTTTCTGCGCTGATGGTGGACGAGACGCTGTGCGGCGCGGCGGACATCCGGGCGAAGGAATGCTTGGAGAGCTTCAGCCATACCCGCCCAGATGGTTCGGCTTACAAAACGGCGATCACCGGCGCGGGCATCACGGCTGAATATACAGGCGAGAACCTGGCGGTTGGGCACACAACAGCGGAGCAGGTGATAGAATCCTGGCTTCGCTCAGAGGGACACCGGGCGAATATCCTTGGCGAGCATTACACCAGGATTGGAATTTCCCGGGAGGAAAACACCTCTGGACGGTATCGGGGCTATACCTGGGTGCAGCTTTTTGCGTCTTGATTGAATCGCATGGCAATGGAATGTGTTCTCCTTTCTGACCAGATATGCAGGCGGATTTTTTCCAATTTTTTTGCCGGGCAGGACAAAATCATAAAATCCCTTTCTGGCCTGCTCAGAAAAATATGATGCAGAAGGTAATATCATTGCATTTCTATAGGAAATATATGTAATAGGACGGCAGGAAGGAGCTTCCCTTTTTGCGGCGCATGTGGAATTTTCGCTCCTGGTTTTTGGAGGGGGCGCAGAGTAGCCGCAGAAACGGTTTTAAGGGGCTGTAGAGGCGCTGGACGGGTGGGGGTAGTGTAATTCCTTGCGTAAAGAATTGAGGGCCGTTAAAACGCGCTTAAATTGAAAATGAGAAAGAGGAAAGACGCGGGCATGTACGTCTTTCCTCTTTCAATTGTCCGCGGGACGGGCGTATTTCAAGCTCAAGGCCCCCAGATGGGGTTTTGTGGGAGTGGAGAGGAGGGAATTCGTGTCGTCTGGCGGAAAATGGGCGGTATGTGGTCTTTATCTGAAATCTCTGGGCATATCTGTCAAGAGAGCCGGCAGCGTCTGTTTATGGGGCGGGATTTTCTCCCAGGGAATTATGGGAATACCCGCAGCAGAGAGGGGGGTGGAAAATCCTACCAATTCAGTGTTATAATTCAGGCCGGAGCTGGATGCCAGCCCCGGCCCCTCACATTGCTTGTTTCATCCATCGGCACTTACAGCAGCTTCAACGCTTTCAGGCACTTGGGGCACACATTTTTCTCTTTGAATACGGTGATATCTTTGGTTATGTTGCAGAAAATACAGCTCGGTTTGTACTTCTTGAGAATAACCGATGAGCCCTCCACATAGATTTCCAGTGCGTCGCGCTCTGCTATATCCAGTGTCCGGCGCATCTCGATGGGGAGCACGATTCTGCCCAGCTCATCCACCTTCCTCACGATTCCAGTTGATTTCACAATAAACTCCTTTCTCCGATATATGGTCTCCCACTGTGCTTGAGGGTGAGTTGACAATAGCATTCTCTACCGGTATTTGTCAACAGTTTGTCAACAGTTTGACAAGTATTTACATTTTGTTCACAATTTGTCGAAGAATTTGCAGAAGGAGGGATTCCCATGGAAATGGCATGGGTTTGGAGCGGAATGGTGGTGCTGTCCCTGCTGTTTGGAACGGCCTTCGGACGGCTGGACGCTGTTGCGAATGCCGCGCTGGAAGGGGCGAAGTCTGCCGTCGATCTCAGCCTTTCCATGGCGGGGGTCCTCTGCCTGTGGAGCGGCGTTATGGAAATCATGAACGCCTGCGGTATCTCCGCCGGGCTGGCGCGGGCCTTTCGTCCGGTTCTCCGGCGGCTCCTGCCTAACGCCTGCCGGGATGAGGAGACGCTGGCCGCCGTATCCGCCAATGTGTCTGCGAACCTCCTGGGCCTGGGGAACGCGGCCACGCCTCTGGGCATTCGGGCGGCGCGGAGGATGGCGCGGGGATGCGGCGGCACGGCAAGCAATGAACTCTGCCTCCTGGTAGTGCTGAATACGGCGTCGATCCAACTGATTCCGGCTACAATCGCCTCGGTCCGGGCGGCAGCGGGGTGCCAGACTCCTTTCGACATCCTTCCGGCGGTTTGGCTGGCGTCAGTGCTGTCCGTGGCGGCGGGATTAACGGCGGCGTGGCTGCTGTCTCACAGGAGGAAAGAGCGGTGAATCTGAGTTCGTTGGTGATCCCGCTTCTGCTGGCGGCGGTGGCGGTGTACGGCATGGGGAAGCGGGTGGATGTCTATGCCGCCCTGACCCGCGGCGCGGAAGAGGGATTGACGGTGCTGCTGCGGATCGTTCCTGCGCTGGTAGGGCTGCTGACGGCGGTATCCATGTTCCGGGCGTCGGGGGCGATGGAGTGGCTGTCGGGGCTGTGCGCGCCAGTGCTGGAGCTTTTTGGTATTCCTCCGGAGACGGCCCCGCTGATGCTGATCCGCCCTGTGTCGGGAAACGGGGCGTTAGCGGTGGCAAGCGACCTGATGGCGTCCCATGGACCTGACAGCTATATTGGACGGGTGGCGGCGGTGATGCTGGGAAGCACGGAGACCACTTTTTATACTATCGCCGTCTATTTCGGTTCGGCGGGCATCACGAAAACCCGGCACGCCGTTCCCGCTGCGCTGGCCGCCGATCTGACCGGCTTTGCGGCGGCAGCCCTGGCGGTGCGGCTGCTCTTCTGAACGAAAGACCAAGGGGAAAATTTCTGAAAAAAATTATCCTACGAAAAAGAGAAGAAATGAGAAATGCAGGAAGGGCCGGAAAACCCTTCCTGCATTTTTGCATTTATCTGGAAAAAACAAGGGCGGAAAATTGGAAGTATATTTACCAGTTTTTCACAAAAGGGTGATCCCGGCTCTCTCGCATGTCTCCAGGGTCTCCCGGTCCCACAGGCTGGCCTGGACCTCCCCGATGTGGCACGCCCCCAGCAGGAGCATACACAGCCGGGACTGTCCGATACCGCCGCCGATGGACTGGGGTAATTCCCCGTTCAGCAGCATCTTATGGAAGGGCAGCTCCCGCCGGCTGTCGCACCCTGCGGCGGTCAACTGGCGGTCCATGGCGGCGGCGTCTACCCGGATGCCCATGGAGGACACCTCAAAGGCCCGATTCAAGACCGGATTCCACATGAGGATGTCGCCGTTCAGGTCCCAATCGTCATAGTCCGGGGCCCGGCCGTCATGACGCTGCCCGGATTTCAGGGTTTTGCCAATCTGCATGAGGAATACGGTCCGGTGGAGGCGGCAGATTTCTCCTTCCCGTTCCTGGGGGATGAGGTGGGGGAAGCGGTCTTCCAGTTCCTGGGTGGTGATGAAGTACACATCCCGGTCGGGACGGAAGGTCAAGGCGGGGAAATGGTTGCGCAGGACGGAGGCCGTGTCGCAGATGGCCCCCACGATGTCCCGCACGGTGTCCTTCAAATACTGTAGGTTCCGGTCCTTGGGCCCCATGTGCTTTTCCCAGTCCCACTGGTCCACATAGATGGAATGGAGATTATCTACCTCTTCGTCCCGGCGGATGGCGTTCATGTCGGTGAAGAGCCCCGCGCCCGGCTGAAACTCATAGCGCTTCAAGGCGAGGCGCTTCCATTTTGCCAGGGAGTGGACCACCTGGCCTTCTGCGTTCACGTCGGGGATATCAAAGCTGACAGGCCGCTCTACGCCGTTGAGATCGTCGTTGAGGCCGGTGCTGCCCTCGACGAACAGGGGGGCGGAGACTCGGTGCAGGTTCAGGCGGACGGTGAGATTATGCTGAAAGTCGGCGTGGATGAGCTCGATGGCACGCTGAAGCTCGTTGTTGGTCAGGGGCATCCGGTAGCCGGTGGGGATGGTGAGTTTACTCATGTGTTGAAACCAGTCCTTTGATGAAATTTGAATAAAGATATATATTAAATGTATCTGCCACGGGAAATGAGGGAAATGGAAGGCTCACGACAGCCGTTTCAGTCCGTCCCGGAGCCGGAGAAGGGTCTCGTCCCGGCCCAGAATATGGCAGATTTCCACCGCGCCGCCGGGCGTTACCTGCTTTCCCGCCGCCGCGATGCGAACGGGCCACATCAGGGTCGCGTTCTTCACCTCCAGAGAGGCGGCAAGGCCGGTCAGGCAGTCGTGAATTGCCTCCTGGGTCCAGTTGGGAAGGGACTCCAGGGCGGGGATGACGGCCTCCAGCATGGCTTTGGATACAGCGGAATCGGTTTTGGACTTCTTGTTCGTAAACAGGGCCGGGTCATAGTCCGGCAGGGCGTCAAAGAAGTCCACCTTCTCCGGAATGTCGGTCAGGCGTTCGCAGCGGGCCTGGAGCAGAGCCGCCACCGCCGCAGGGTCAATGGCGGGGTTTTTCACGGTCTGGCGGATATAGGGTTCGGCGGCCTTGGCGAAGTCCTCGGGAGACAGGGCGCGGAGATACACGGCGTTGAAATGATCCAGCTTGGCGATGTCAAAAATGGCGGGGGATTTCGAGATGCCGGCAATGTCGAAGGCGTCTACCAGCTCTTCCAGGGAGAAGATTTCCTGCTCGCTCAGCGCTCCCTTGGGGGCCCAGCCGAGAAGGGCGACGTAATTCAGCACGGCGGGGGTCAGGTAGCCGTTTGCAATCAGGTCCTCATAAGAGGGATCTCCATGACGCTTGGACATCTTGTGGTGCTGGTCCCGCATGACGGGGGAGCAGTGGACGTAGGTGGGGATCTCCCAGCCGAAAGCTTCGTACAGGAGATTGTATTTCGGCGCGGAGGACAGATATTCGCTTCCCCGGACCACGTGGGTAATGCCCATCAGGTGGTCGTCAATGACGTTGGCGAAATTGTAGGTGGGCAGGCCGTCCCGCTTGAGAAGGACCTGATCGTCCAAGGTCTTGTTCTCCACGGTGATGCTGCCGAAGGACACGTCGTGGAAGGTGGTGGAACCCTCCTGAGGGATGCGCTGACGGATGACGTAGGGGACGCCGGAGGCCACCCGTTCCCGCGCCTCTTCCGGAAGCAGGCCGCGGCAGGGGTCGAGGGTGCGGTTATAGCTTTCGCCGTCCTCCTCCGCCTTTTCGCAGAAGCAGTAATAGGCCGCGCCCTTTTCCACCAGAAGATGGGCGTATTTCGCGTACAGGTCCCGGCGCTCTGACTGGATGTAGGGACCCACCGGACCGCCCACGTCGGGGCCCTCGTCATGGGTGAGGCCGCATTCGCGCAGGGTGCGGTAGATCACATCGGCGGCGCCCTCCACCAAACGGCCCTGGTCGGTGTCCTCAATGCGCAGGATAAATGTGCCCCCGGCGTGGCGGGCAATGAGCCAGGTATAGAGGGCGGTGCGGAGATTGCCAACGTGCATGTATCCCGTAGGAGAGGGGGCGAAGCGGGTGCGGACCTGGCCCTTCGGGATGCGGGCCTCCATGTCCGCAAAGAAGCGGCTGTCAGATGCCATAGAAACCTCCTTGTGAAATCGGGGATGTTCTTTCGTATTCGGTATGGTCATTATCTGCGTTTTTCTGGAAAAAGTCAAGGGAAAAGACGGATGGCCCGGGGGAGAGGGAACGGGGTGAATTTTTCTGAAAAAAGTCCATGCAATTTGGATAAAGATGGCATAAAATAGGAGGTGAGGAACATAAAACGCGGCAGGCCGCCAGGCACGACAACTACCCAGCGGC
>CAOJHG010000129.1 GCA_948435975.1 uncultured Oscillibacter sp.
GTTGCCCCCGGCGGTTCTGTGAGCTTCAAGCTTGCCGACTTCAACAACGCCTACCGCACCATGTCCGGCAACAGCAACCGGACCATCCGTTATGTGACCTTCTCCGCGCCCACCGCTTATACCAGTTTCGCCGGAGGCCTGTATACCGGAAATACCCTCCTTACCCGGGAAAACCTGGCCTATACCAAAACGAAATTTTTCTATAACAGCCAGAGCTATGGCGATTATGCCCTGGATACCCTCGACTTCCGGGCGAACAGCGGGGCAAAAGAGAACAGCGCCATTTCCATCCCCTTCCGCGCCCACTACAGTGAGAACGATTATGAGTCGGGTACGGTCAAAATTGTCGTCACCGCTGGGGCCAAGGGCGATGTATCCTACACGGTCAGTCCCGGAAAGACCGTGAACCTCAGCCGAAGCGATTTCAACGATTTCTTCCGCAAGACCTACAGCAGCTATGACCTGAACTACGTCGTTTTCGACCAGGCCAGCACTGCGGATTTCGCCCCCGCTGACGGAACCTTCTACTGCGGCTACGGCACCAGCTATTCCACGTCCTTCTCCCGGACCTCCCTGGCCGACGTCCGTTTCTACTACAGCAAGGAGGATGTGCGGGACGGTGATTATGAGCTGGACGACCTGACCTTCGCTGCGGCCAGCTCCTTCGATGGAAAGGTGACCCTGCGCTTCACAGCCTATGGCGCAGGCTCCCGGTCCGTTCAGGGCACGCTGGTCATCAAGTCCTCCACCACCGCCTCCTCTGGCTATGTGGGCAGTATCCGCTACGCTGTCACCAGCGGGACCAGCGTCCAAATCAACGCAAACGACCTGGCCCGGTTCTACAGCGCCGCTTATTC
Source organism: uncultured Oscillibacter sp. (assembly GCA_948435975.1). Taxonomy (GTDB): domain Bacteria; phylum Bacillota; class Clostridia; order Oscillospirales; family Oscillospiraceae; genus Oscillibacter. The sequence goes on from CAOJHG010000129.1 coordinate 858, forward strand.
CGGCGATACGCTGCAATATGTGACCCTCAGCGATGTGCCCACCACCGGCGCTCTGTACTACAATTACTACAGCGCCAGCAGCTACGGCACCGCCTCCCGGGAGCAGCTCACCGCCGCTAACCGCAGTGTCCGCAGCTTCTACATGAGTCCTGCTGCCATCACCCAATACGCCTTGACTGAGCTGACCTACATTCCCAGCGGGGCCAACTACTGCGTCACCATCCCCTTCACCGCATACGGTTCCAATGACCGCTCGGTTAACGGGTCCATCCTCATCAGCGTCACCAGCAACGCCGTCTCCGAGGTCTACGGTGTGACGCCGAAAAACACCTCTGTAAACTTCCCGGCGACATCCATCTATGCGGCGGTTGCGGCGGCGACCGGTTCCAACCTGGCCAGCATCCAGCTCCTGAAGCTGCCGGATTCCAAGGTGGGTACGGTCTACGTAGGTTCCGGCACATCCACTCCCGCCAATATTACCACTGCCTACAGCTTCACCGGCGGAACCCAGCAGATCGGACAGCTCCGCTATGCCCCTGCCAGCAATTACACCGGCCCGGTAGAAATCCCGTATGTGGCCCTGAATGCCAACGGGGTTGCGATTGCCTCCGGCGTGTTTTCTCTGGGCGTGCTGAATACCAACAAGAAGTTTAACGACATCTCGACTTCTACCTGGTGTTATAAGTACGTTACCGAGCTGGCGGACGCCTCTGTTATCGACGGGTACGCGAACGGCAGCTTCAAGCCGGACAGCACCATCACTTACGGCGCGGCGCTGAAGCTCATCATGCTGGCGGCGGGCTACCCCGAGCAGGCGCCCACGGATAAAAGCAGCGTGTTCAGCGGCTACCTGGCCCGCGCCCGTGCCGACGGCCTGATTACCCGGACAAACGTAAACCTCAGCGCGTCCATCACCCGCCTCCAGGTGGCGCAGCTGGCCGCAGGAGCGCTGAAGCTGGATATCAACAACCTGTCCAGCGTGAAGCCCTTTACCGATACCGCCGACGTGTATGTTCAGGCCCTGAACGCCGCCGGAATCGTCGAGGGATATTTCAGCAACGGGACCAGCACCTTCCGGCCCTCCAACACCCTGACCCGGGGCCAAGTGTCTGCCATTGTCTGGCGTATGAGAAACTACCGGAAATAAGCGTAAAAGCGAACATGGGAGGGTCCGTTTGTTTGGCGGACCCTCCCTTTTGCCGGCTGCACTGTTCAGGCGGAGCGCTGTCGGGACTTGTTTTGAACAGCGGACGCGGCTTTTGATGAGGCAAACAAATAACGGCCCCAAGTCTTTTCTGGAAAACAGGACATAGTATAGCCGCTTTTTGTCCCATAGACATTTTGACACGTTTATGCTATAATAAAAACTGATATTGTTCCTGGCGGAAGCGAGCCGCCGGACTGTTGTTGATTATCTGGCTATGTTAGGAGACCCTCATGGGAGATTCCAACCGAAATAAACGAATCCTGATCCTCTCCATCGTATTATTGGCCGTGGCCTGCATCGCGGGGGTAGAACTCCTGGCCTGTCGCGTGGCGGACCCGGCGCTGTATGAGAAAATCATGGCCCCGGTGCGTGCCTGTGCAGATCAAGCGGTCCAGATGGGGCAGGCGGCCTTGGAAAAAACGGCCCAGGCGGGACAGGCGCTGAGCACCTGCATTTCCGAGACCGGCGCGGCGATTCAGGCAAAATGGGAGGAGCTTTCCGCCCGCCCGGAGCCGTCCCTGGAGGAAGAGCCGCCGGAGGCCACCACCCTGTTAGAGCCGGAGACCGCCATCCCCGTCGAAATCCTGGACCCGTCCCTCAGCGACCTGATTTTTCGGGACGGCGTGGAGTACCTGACCGGCGGCGGAGTGGATGTGGCCTATTTCAACCAGACGGACAGTGCCTGGGAGGATACCAAGTATGGCTCAGACCATCTCCGGACCCACGGCTGCGGCCCTACGGTGATGTCTATGGTGGTATCCTCGCTGACAGAGGAGATTGTAGACCCGGCGGAGATGGCGCAGATGTGTGTGAAAAAGGGATACTGGGCAAAAAAGCACGGCTCCTATCATGCCATTGTTCCCGGCATTGCGGAGGCCTATGGATTGGAATGCACGCCCCTGCCGCCGGAGACCCTGGACCGGGACAGCCTGTACACTGACCTGGTCACTGGCAATCTAATTGTGGCGCTGGTCATCAAGGGCCACTTCACCAACGGAGGCCATTTCATCCTTCTGCGGGGTACAACGCTGGGCGGCGAGATCCTGGTGGCAGACCCTGCCAGCCGGGAGAGGAGCCTGAGCGCCTGGGAGCTGGACCTGATATTAGATGAGCTCTCCCACACCCGGACCAGCGGCTCTCCTCTCTGGAAAATCTCCCGCCCCGTGGAGAACCCGGAGCCTTCCGGGAATGGTACATAGAAAAACTGCCTGCCTCCAAAAGAAGCGGGCAGTTTTTATAATCCTCCTTACGTTTCGCGCCGCTGAGTCCAAGCATCAGCAGCTTCACGAATCACAGCTTGAAACTGGAGACCGCGGAGGAAGCTGATATGAAAAGAATATTACCTGTCATACTGATATTAGTGGGTATCGTGGAAATTATAATTGCAGTAATGGATGTAAGGATACCGGTCGTTGCTGCAATTGTATTAGGCATGGTGCTTATTGCATCAGGCGTTAAAGCGTTGTTCTAGTGGCCGAGGATGTACGCCTCCAGCTCCTGGGTAGTGTGGACGACGGCAGCAGCGCCGTGATCCTCCAGCTCATGGGGGGCCGCGTAGCCGAAGAAGTCCACCCCCAGGCAGTCCACGCCGCAGGCCTTGGCCCCCAGCACGTCGAATTTTCGGTCGCCCACCATCAGGATAGAGTCCCGGTCGGCGTCTGTCAGACCTAGCTGCTGCATCACACACCGGATAACGTCCGCCTTGCTCCGGTCCCCGGAAGGAGGGCTTCCCGCAATGACGGACAGGGACGGCGTGAACCCGAAGCGCTCACAGATGGAAACGCACAGATGCTCCGGCTTGGAGGAGGCCAGCGCCAGACAGCGCCCCTGGTCCTTCAGGCGGGACAGCATCTCCGCCGCCCCGGGAGCCGCCCGGTTTTCAAACTGTCCGATTGGCTTGTAGCGTTCCCGGTAAAACCCGGCGGCCTTCTCGATTTTCTCCGGGCCGTATCCGCAGAAGACGGAAAAGGACTCCTGGAGAGGCGGACCGATGAAGCGCAGAAGGGTTTCCTCCGGCGGTACGGGGTCCCCAAGCTGCTCAATGGCATAGCGGACGCAGTTGACGATTCCTTCCTTGGAGTCGGTCAGCGTGCCGTCCAGGTCAAAGAAGATATAGCGGTACATAGAATGGTCCTCCTTATTAAACAGCCGTATTGCCGCAGAACTTCGGGACGATCACGCCGGAAGCGCTGCCATCCAGCAGAAAGGATGGTCCCTCCAAACGGCGGAACTCCGGCCATAGGGTGAGAAAATCCTCCACGCCGCCAACCTCTGGCAGTCCATAGGGCGTGTGGCGGTAGTGCATAGGGACTACGCAGGGCGCGGCAAGGAAGAGGACGGACCTGGGCCCGTCCCCTGTCTTGTTCAGTATATCACTCCTTGGGCTGTTTGTCATCTGGCTTTTTGCCCTGCTTTTTGGAGAAGGGGGACGCAGAGGGGCGCAGGAACGGAGGCTCCTTCGATTTCCTGCGGGCGTAATGGACCGCCAGAATAATGATAACTGCCAGAATCAACAGCCAGATCCAGCTATAGGCCAATGAGATCGCCAGTGCCTGGAGGAAGTCCACGAAGCCATTGACGCCGCCGGTGAAAGCCGTGCTCATCTGGTCCAGGAAGGTGGGCGGGGCGGATTCCACTGTGGAAAGGCGGGTGACTTCCTGAAGGTTGATACTAATCGTAGCGAAGTCCACTAAAGCGTCGTAGTGCCGGAGGGTGCCGGTGAGCTGCTCAATCAGGTACTCCGTTTCAGAGATGGCGCTTTCAATCGTGATAATGTCCTCCATGTTCTCCGCCTGAGACAAGAGGGCTTGAAGGCGCTCCAGCTTGGTCCGCTGGGTGACAAGGCGGCTTTCGGTGTCATAATAGGCCTCGCTGACATTCTCGCTGTGTTTGTCCTGATAGGTCACGTGGCCAATCTGCCCCACGCTGTTCAGGAAGGCGGTGAACTGGGCCGCAGGAACCCGGACCGTATAGCTGGCGCTCCGGTAGCCGCTGCGGTAACTGTTGGTGGAAGCGTATTCCAGATAGCCGCCCATCTGCTCCACCAGAACTTCCAGGCCGGCGGTGCAGGTATCAAAGTCTGTGGTCTCCACTTCCAGGTTGGCGGTGTAAATCATCTTGGCGTTGGACAGGCGGTCGTCCTGAGAGGAAAAGTCCTCCTCTGCGCCCTCCGGGGACTCCTGGAAACCGGAATCAAAGCCGTAGCCATCGCCTATAGAAGTCGACCAGTAATCGTAATCCGCATCCGCAGAGGGCCCTGCCGCCGCGGTGCTGCCTGAACTTCCGCCCGCATTTCCTCCGCAGGCTGTCAAAAGCAAGGCAATCAGGGTCAATGCCAGGAGTATTGTCAGCGTTCTTCTTTTCATCTTTCCATCCTCCTTCTCCCCCCCGTCTTCCCTCGGGAGGTTTACTATTAAGACGGTTTTGAACGGCAAAAGGTTCCGGTATTTTTCAGAAAATTTGGGGAAATGACAAAAAACATATGGAGCGCTGGCCGGATTTCCGTCAAATAGCCGTTGACAGCCGCCGCCTTTTCGGGTACTATAAAGCGAATATAAATGAATGGGAGGCGCATATGTCGATGAAGACCCTGCTGACTGGCGGAGCCGTATACCAGAACGGAGGCGTCCGGCCTCTGGATATCGCCATTTCCGAAGGGGGCAGTATTCTTTCCGTTGGGCCGAACCTTCCCCGGGAGGGATTCGCCGTGATGGAATTGCATAATTGTTTGGTTGTTCCAGGCTTCGTTGATGTTCACGTCCATCTTCGGGAGCCTGGTTTTTCTTATAAGGAGACGATTTCCGCCGGGACCGCTGCGGCTGCGGCAGGAGGCTATACGGCGGTGTGTGCGATGCCGAACCTGAATCCGATTCCCGACAGTGAAGAGAGACTTCGGGAGGAATTGGACGCCATTGCCCGAAATGCAGTCATTCATGTTTACCCCTACGGCGCGATTACACAGGGGGAAAAGGGGGAAACGCTTGCGGACCTGGCGGCGATGGCTCCCTGCGTGGCTGGATTTTCCGACGATGGAAAGGGCGTGCAGAGCAGGGAACGGATGCGGCAGGCGATGGAGCTTGCGAAGGCGCTGAACAGGCCCATCGTGGCACACTGTGAGGACGAGTCGCTGCTTACGCCCGGCTGGTGCGTCCATGACGGAGCTTACGCCAAGGCCCACGGACTCACCGGAAACGACCCCGCCAGCGAGTGGAAACAGGTGGAGCGGGACCTTGCGCTGGTTCGGGAGACAGGCTGCCGGTATCATGTGTGCCATATCTCCACAAAGGAAAGCGCGGAGCTGGTCCGTCAGGCGAAGGAGGAAGGCCTGCCGGTATCCTGCGAGACGGGGCCCCACTATCTGCTGCTGTGCGACGGAGATTTGCAGGACCATGGACGGTTCAGGATGAATCCCCCCATCCGTTCCGCCGCAGACCGGGACGCGCTGGTAAAGGCCCTGCTGGACGGCGTGATAGACTGCATTGCCACAGACCACGCCCC
>CAOJHG010000130.1 GCA_948435975.1 uncultured Oscillibacter sp.
TTGTCCAGAGGCTGTAAGGAAATACTGGGCCCGCTTCATAACCACCCCCAGCCTCCGCAGGTTGCCGATGTGGAGCGGCCCTACCCGGCGTGCTGAGAGAATCCGCTTGGCAGACGTGACGCCTACGCCGGGAATCCGCAGCAGCGCCTCATAGTCTGCTGTATTGACCTCCACTGGAAAAAAGTCCAAGTGCGCCAAGGCCCAACTGCATTTGGGGTCTACACGGGTATCAAAATCCGGATGTGCTTCGTCCAGCAGCTCCTCGGCCCGAAAGCCATAAAAGCGCAGCAGCCAGTCCGCCTGATAAAGCCGGTGTTCCCGCAAAAGAGGCGGCTTCACATCCTTAGCGGGCAGCAAAGCATGCTCCATTACAGGCACATAGGCAGAGTAGAATACTCGTTTTAACCTGTATTGATCGTACAGCCCCTGGGTTAAACGGAGGATATGGAAATCGTTGTCCTGCGTTGCGCCTACGATTAGTTGTGTGCTCTGTCCAGCGGGAGCGAAGCGAGGCGCGTGGCGGTATTTCACCAATTCCTCTCGACTCTGCCGGTTCCTGGCCTGGATCTGCCGCATAGGAGTCAGGATCGCTTTTTTGCTTTTATCTGGCGCAAGCATATTCAGCCCTGTTTCAGATGGAAGCTCAATATTAACGCTAAGTCGGTCCGCCAGAAAGCCCAAACGTTCGATCAGCTCCGGAGACGTGCCTGGGATAGCCTTAGCGTGGATGTAGCCGTTGAAGCGGAAGCGTTCCCGTAGCAGAGCCAGAGTCTGAATCATCAGTTCGGTTGTGTAATCTGGGCTGCGGTACACGCCAGAGGAGAGGAACAAACCTTCGATAAAATTCCGCCGGTAGAAGCTGATGGTCAAATCCGCCAGCTCCTCAGGGGAAAAGGCAGCCCTCTGCGTGTCATTGCTCCGACGGTTGACGCAGTATTTGCAGTCATAAACACAGCGATTGGTCAGCAGCACTTTCAGCAGTGTGACACAGCGCCCGTCAGCAGAAAAGGTGTGGCAGCAGCCCGCAAAGGCCGTAGAGGTATTGCCGATATATCCCTTTTTTGCAGTACGGGTCCCGCCGCTGGAGGTACAGGCAGCATCGTACTTAGCGGCGTCTGTAAGGATTGTCAGCTTCTCCAGAACATCCATCGCAGATCTTCCAAAAAATCGCAGGCCAAGCTCCGCCAGTTGATGCGGAACCGGGAACCCCAAACAGCCATCCAAACAGGGTGCCGGCTTGGATATTCGATGATGTCCACAAGTCGAAAGAGCTGGGCCGTCGCCACTGCCAGGCCGACCATCGTAAAGAACAGCGTCCAATTGCTCATCATAGAGAAAAACCTCCTTGACAGATTCATCTTTTGTGTTTGTATTAGAATTATTGTTCGAGTTTTATTGTAACTCGAACAACCGTTTCTGTCAAGAGGAGATCGGTAGAATCTTATAAAAAGAGCCGCCAAACAAAAGAAGTTAGGAAGGCGCTCTTATAAGTCAGCGCTTCCGATAAGTTTTCACGAACCCCGCTCTCTGATAAACGGCGGAAATTTCTGCTCCCCTCTAGTCTTTTCAGAAAAATGACTGTATAATGAAAAAATTAGAAAGAACCGCAAAGGAGATTGTCATGAAACGTTGCTTTATTTTTGCTGCGGGTACATTCTACGGTCTGCGGGAGCGGCCAGATACAGAGGACATGGTGATTGCTGCCGACGCGGGTATCCTTGCCTGCCAGGGCGCGGGGATTTTTCCAGATATAGTTTTGGGAGATTTTGATTCTACAGAAGCTCCAAAGGACGGGGTTCAAGTGGTCCGTCTCCCGGTAGAGAAGGATGATACGGACACTTTAGCTGCTGTCCGCGCCGCTCTGGACCATGGCTTTGATACTATTTACATCTATGGCGGCACCGGCGGGAAGCGGCTGGACCATACCTTGGCCAACCTGCAAACGCTCCTGTTCCTCCGGCGGCACGGGGCACGGGGCTATCTGTACAGCGAGGATTTTATCTGGACCGTCATTGAGAACGAATCCCTGACGGTGCAGCGGACAGTAGATTGGGGGCTGTTCTCCGCCTTTTGTCTGGGAGACCGTGCGGAGGGGGTAGACGAGACAGGCTTCCAGTATCCTCTTCGGGACGCTGTGCTGACGCCGGATATGCCTTTAGGTGTGAGCAACCATATCATGGAGCCTTCTGCGGAAATCAGCGTCCGCCGGGGGGCTTTAGCGGTTGGCTGGGAGCTTCCGCCGCTGTGACCGGGCGGCGGAGTGTCTCCGGTATTGTGCTGGAGGCCTCCTGAAACAGTTGATGGAAAAACCAGGCGGGGAAGATGGAAGCCTGGGGGCCGGAGGACGCATCTCGAGGACTGGCTCGCCATTTCCGCAGCGCATCCGTAATTTGTTCCCGTCGAGGCGGAGGCAGGGTTCCCCCACCGCCCAGAAACATAACTCCATCACAGTCCCGGAGACCTGTAAGCCCTAAAGAGACCGCCCAGCCAACCCCCTGCTCTGGATGGTCGTTGCAGACGGCGGCAAAGTGGAATTCTTTTGCCAGACGCATGATCTCCGGGTAGGGCGTGACCACAACGATGGCATCGAACTCCTCTGCGGGGATAGAGGCCAAGGCTTGGAGAATAACACTCCTCTGCCGGAGGCTCAGGCGGGTGCTTCTGCGGGTATTTCCGGCTGTCAAAACGGCGCAGCCCAGTTTTAGCGTATCCATAGAAGTTTCTTCCTCCTGGCAAATGATGTTGTTTCAAGTCGTTTTCCGAGGATAGTGTCTCCGTTTTTGGCGGCGCAAGTCGTGTCTTGAAGAACAAAAATGTTGGAAACAAAAGCAGACTGCCGCCTCGAACATTGGGCGATGGCAAATGTTCACAAAAACTTCTTGCAATCCGGCGGGAAATTTAGTATGATACAAAGCACTATGACCACGTATAAAGGAGGGGAAGCTGTGGTAATTCACGAATCTGCGGAGGATTATCTGGAGTCCATCTTAATTTTGCAGGAGCAGTTTGGGCAGGTGCGCTCCATTGATATCGTCAATAAGCTCGGATTTTCCAAGCCCAGCGTCAGCATCGCCATGAAAAAGCTGCGGGAGAGCGGATACATTTCCATGGCCGGAGACGGCAGCATTACACTGAACGAGAGCGGTATGGAGATCGCCAGCCGAATCTACGGACGGCACAAGATGATTACCAAGCTGTTCGAGCGTCTGGGCGTCTCTCCGGAACAAGCGGCGGTGGATGCCTGTAAGGTGGAGCACGACCTAAGCGATGAGACCTTCGGCCGGATCTGCGACTTCATTGCCCAAGGAGAGACCTGAGCGTTTTCCAGAATGCAGAAGTATACAAAGAAGCGGGCGCCCGGCTGGTGGTGCGCCTGCTTTTGCTGTGTGGAGAGGCGCATCCCCGCAAAAATTTAGAATGCGAAAACGCTGAAGCTCTCAAACAGCAATTCTTTCTTAAAAGAGGGTTTTGGAAATATAACTGGAATTTCCCGCTTGTCCGTGGTATACTAATAAGATACCGGGTTTTGTTCGTCTTCATTCTTCTTGAAATTTCCTCGAATAAGGAGCGTGAGTTTGCTTGACACTGTTTTCATCCGTTATCCTGGGCGTAATCCAGGGCGTCACGGAGTTTCTGCCTGTCTCCAGCTCCGGCCACTTAGCGGTGGCGGAACATCTGCTGAACATGTCCGATGCGGCGCAGATCCCAGGCTTCTTCGATGTGCTTCTGCATTTGGGCACCCTGCTGGCGGTGTTTGCGGCCTACTGGAAGGACATCCAAGACATGTTTCTTGAGCTTCTTTTGGGTGCAGAAGACCTGATTCACGGAACGACGCCCACCCCTGTGCCTCCCGCCCGCCGCATGATTATCCTGATTATCGTGGGCACCCTGCCTCTGTTTGCAGTGTTTCCAGTGAAGAATCTGGTGGAAGGCTTAAAGGACAACATGTATTTCGTGGCCTGGGCGCTTCTGGTGACGGGCTGTCTGCTGTTTTTCAGCGACCGTGTCCGCCGGGGCCGCAAGACGGAGCGCAGCGCCACCATACTGGACGCTCTTTTAGTCGGTGTCGGGCAGGCTGTGGCAACATGTCCAGGTATTTCCCGCTCTGGGACCACCATCACCATGGGCTGCTTTGTGGGTCTGGACCGGAAGTTTGCCGTGCGTTACTCCTTCTTGATGTCCATTCCCGCAATCCTGGGCGCCAATCTCCTGAGTTTGAAGGACGCTCTGGAAGCCGGGATTCTCTGGGAGGAAGTTCCTATCTATCTTGTAGGTGTGGCTGTGTCCGCTGTGGTGGGTTATGCCTGCATCCGCCTGCTGAAGCTGGTGGCAGAGAAGGGACGCTTCGGTTTCTTCGCCTATTACTGCTGGCTGGCTGGCATTGTGACCCTGGCACTGATTCTGACCCAGAAATGAGAAACCTGTATACCTGAAAAAATTCAATTCATTTGGGAGGTACATACCCGTGGCTTCCTCACAAAAGAAATCCACAACTACAAAGAGAAGCGGAGGAGGGACCCGCGCAAAAACCGGCGGCAAAAGAGCTCCGCAGAAGCAACCCATCCGGCGGGAAGTAGCCGGAGGCGTCCTGCTGGTCCTGACGCTGTTTGTATTCGTCAGCTATTTTGGCGTAAATGCCCTGTTCTTGGACTTCTTCGCCAAGCTGTTGAAGGGCTTGTTTGGCTATGGCTACTGGCTGTCTGGTCCGTCTCTGCTGCTGGCGGGTCTAATCCTGCTGTTCCACCACGGACGGCCGGTGCAGCTTCGGACCGCCTGTGCGCTGCTGACTCCGGTGCTCTTCGGCTCTCTGGCCCATATGGTACTATGTGAAAATATCTACGCTCCAGGCTTTTTCAAGATGCTGGGCAGTATCTGGAAGGACGGCGTTGCGTTAAAGTCCGGCGGCGCGGTCTCCGGCGTACTGGCAAATGCGTCTGTCGCGGTGTTTTCTAAGCTGGCATCGGTGATTCTGTTTACGGTGCTGCTGGTGACGGCGCTGCTGATTGCTCTCCGGCAGGCTCTGGCAGTGCTGGCGGAACGGCATCGGACCCGGCCCCAGTATGAGGAAGAGGAGTGGGAAACGCCCGTTCGGGAACCTGCCATTCCCCAGAAACGCCGTGCGAAGCCTCGGATTGACATTCCGCTGGATGGGGAGAGGCCGGAAGAGGAGGACAAACCCGCCGCAAAAGAACCAGGCAGATTCACTGGGTTCTTCCGCCACAAATCCGAGCACCAGCGGACGCCGGACCAGGTGCTGGCGGCGGATATCCCAGAACCAGAACCCGTGCCAAAAGAACCAGAGCCGGAACCCGCAGCGCCTCCGGAAAAGCCAGCCGCACCAGTACCCACTCCGACTGCCGCCATCCCGGAACCGCCTTTGCCTCCGGAACCGAAGCATACACCGCCTTCGGAACCAATCGCTGGAGAGGAGGAGCCGCCAGAACCTCAAAAACCCCTGCCCAAGCCGGAAGTACCCCTATTCTCCCGCGGCGGGAAAGCGGAGACAGCGAAAGAGGTTGCCGCCCAAACTGCCGCCCTGGCAGCGGAGATCGAAGAAAAACTGGCCGCCGGCGAAGGAGAGTACCAATTCCCGCCGGTGGAGCTGCTTCGGATTAACCAGGCTGAAAATCACGTGGAGGCAGGCGCAGAGCTGAGAAATAACTCCCGCCGCCTTGCCGAGACCCTGGCCAGCTTCAATGTAGACGCCACGCCGGGAGACGTCATTCACGGTCCCTCCGTCACCCGCTATGAGTTTGTGCTGAACCGGGGCGTAAAGCTGTCAAAAATCACGAACCTGGCTGATGATATCGCTTTGGCTCTGGGCGCTACCGGCGTTCGTATCGCACCGATTCCGGACAAAATTTCCGTGGTAGGCATTGAGGTGCCCAATAAGCAGGTAACACCGGTCCTGATTCGGGATGTAATCGAGTCTCCAGAGTTCCAGAACCACCGCTCTCAGGTAGCATTCGCTTTGGGTAAGGACATCAGCGGCCAAAGCGTGGTGGGCGATATCGGAACCCTGCCCCATGTGCTGATCGCGGGCACTACCGGTTCCGGCAAGTCCGTCTGTACAAACTCCCTGATTGTCAGCCTTCTGTACAAGTCTACACCGGACGAGGTGCGCTTCATCATGGTAGACCCTAAAATGGTGGAGCTGGCCCCCTACAACGGCATTCCCCACCTGCTGATTCCTGTGGTAACGGACCCGAAAAAAGCCGCTGGAGCCTTGCAGTGGGCGGTGTTTGAGATGATGAAGCGCTATACGTCCTTCAAGGAAACCGGCGTAAAGAAGCTGGAGGAATTCAATCAACTGGCCCGGACCCGGGAAGACCTGACGCCGCTGCCAGTGGTGGTGGTGGTCATTGACGAGCTGGCGGACCTGATGCTGGTGGCCGGGAAAGAGGTGGAGGACTCCATCTGCCGTGTCGCCCAGATGGGCCGCGCCGCCGGGATGCACTTGGTCATCGCCACCCAGCGTCCCTCTGCCGAC
>CAOJHG010000131.1 GCA_948435975.1 uncultured Oscillibacter sp.
AGCGGAATCTTATATGACAAGTATAGGACCACTGGCTTTGCGGCGTTCCTGGAGGCGCTGGGCCAATTGATCGCCGAGGGCAGCATGGATCCCGCGGACATCCAGCTGCGCATGATTGGGGCGATGACCATTGAGGGACGGGACGTATTGCGGAAATATGATTTGGGAGCGGCGCTGGAGGAGACGGGCTATCTTTCCCATCAGGAGGCTTTAAAGGAAAATTACCGTGCCAGCATGCTGCTCCTGCTGCTTGGGGATGAGGACGGCATCAAGTTTTCCTATACGGGAAAGTTCTTTGACTATTTGCGCAGCGGGCGGCCCATTTTGGCCTTTGCCCATGGGGACGGCGTGATCGCCCAAGCGCTCAGGGTGACCGGGCATGGCATGGCTTTTTCCAGCACGCAGCTTCCGGAGATCAAACGGTTTATTTTGCGGGAGTATCAAACGTGGCAGCGGGGCGGGAAACGGGAGCTGCTCCATTCCCCCCGGATAGAGGCCTTTGAACGGAAAAACCTGACTGGAAAGCTGGCGGAAATTTTGGATAAGACTGGAGCTGGCGGTTACCGCCGGGGGAAGTAAGACATGGAGTTTACCTACGCGTCCTATCGAGCGCTTCTGGCCCTCCTGCGGGAGCGCGGCTACTCGTTCCGGGATTACCATCATTACGGGGACGTTTCCCGCTGCGTAATCCTCCGCCATGACGTGGATTTCAGCCTGGAGCGGGCGGTCCGCCTGGCGGAGCTGGAGGCGGAGATGGGCGTGGGCGCCACCTATTTCGCCTTGCTCCGTACGGACTTTTACAACCCGGCTTCCCAGCGGGGCGCGGCGGCCCTCCGGCGGATCCAGTCCCTGGGGCATGAGATCGGCTTGCATTTCGACGAGAAGGCCTACGGGCCGGAGCTCTCCCCGGAGGAGCTGGCCCAGGCGGTCCGGAAGGAGTGCGGGATGCTGTCCGCGCTTCTCGGGACCCCGGTCTCGGCTGTTTCCATGCACCGTCCCTCCAAAGCCGCCCTGGAGGCGGACTACCACATCCCCGGCGTTGTCAATTCTTACGGGAAGACCTTTTTCCGGGAGTTCAAATACCTCTCGGACAGCCGCCGGAGATGGCGGGAGCCCGTGCTGGATATTGTGAGGTCCGGCGCGTATGACCGCCTGCATATTTTAACGCATGCCTTCTGGTACCATGAGGCGGAGCGGAGCCTTGGGGAAACGGTGCGTGGTTTTACCTCTTCCGCAAACCGGGAGCGTTGGAAGCAGCTGGAGGAGAACTTCACGGACTTGGGTTCGATTTTGCGGGAGGAAGATTTGTGATGCGGATTTTGGAGATACTGTCTTTTTTGCAGTCGGAGGGAATTCCCTTTTCCTTCTCCGGAAGGGAAACGGACGAGGTGGAGGGCTTTTCCTCTCTCGCCCGCTACCGGCCCGGGACGTTTACCTGGGTGAAAAAGCCGGAGAATATCCCGGCGGGCTTGGACAGTTCAGGGGTTAGGCTTGCGGTGGTTTCGGAAGCGGTGGAAGGTTCCTTTCAAAACGTCATCCGGACGCCGGAGTCCAAGCGCGCCTTTTTCCACACGGTTGAGCATTTTTATGGGGAGCGGGAGGCGCGGCCCGCCGTAGGGCAGTTCACCTATATCGGGCCAAAGGTCAAACTGGGAGAGGACGTCCGCATTGGGCACAACTGTACCCTGGACGGGGACATTACCATTGGGGCCGGAACGGTGATTTGGAATAACGTGGTGATTATAAACCGGGTGGACATTGGGGAGAAGTGCGAAATTGCCTCCGGGACCACGATTGGGCATGATGGGTTTGGCTACACGGAGGATGCCAGCCACAAAAAGACCATGGTGAAGCACTTTGGCGGCGTGGTCATTGGCAGGGAAGTGACGATCCTGGAAAGCTGCAACATCAGCAGAGGGGTCATTGACGACACCATCATTGGAAGCGGAGTCAAAATTGATGCGGGGACCCGCGTGGGACACAACTGTGTCATTGAAGAAAACGCCTCGTTTGTCTGCGGGAGCATGCTGTATGGTTCCTGCCACTTTGGAAAAAACGCACATTTTGCCAGTGCCACCATCCGGAATCAGCTGACGGTGGGGGAAAACAGCCTGGTCGGAGTCGGATCGGTCGTTTTAAAGGACGTGCCTCCGGGGGCGGTCGTGGCGGGCAACCCTGCCAGGCCTTTTATGGGAAAGAAGGAGTAGCTTCTGCAATTCATTGATTTAAAAGCCCAATACCGGGCCTTGAAAACCGAGATTGACGCCAACATCCAGGCCGTCCTGGATTCCGCCCAGTTCATCGGCGGCCCCTATGTGGCGGAGCTGGAGAAGCGCCTTGCCGCGTTCGCTGGCCGGGGGTATTGCGTCACCTGCGCCAATGGAACGGACGCCCTCCAGGCTGCCTTTATGGCAGCTGGCGTAGGGAATGGCGACGTTGTGTTCTGCCCGGATATGACCTTCGTTGCCTCTGTGGAACCAGCGAAGATGCTGGGGGCCGTCCCGGTCTTCTGCGACATCCTGCCGGACACATACTGCCTCAGCCCGGAGAGCCTGGAGCGCCAGATTCAAGCCGTCCTGGCGGAGGGAACGCGGACGCCCAAGGCGGTGATTATGACGCCATTGCCCCCCTCTGCGAACGGTATGGCCTGATCTTGATTGAGGATGCCGCCCAGGGCTTCGGCGCGTCCTACCAGGGGCGGCGGGCCTGCTCCTTCGGGCAGATCGCGGCCACCTCCTTTTTCCCCGCGAAGCCCTTGGGCTGTTACGGCGACGGGGGCGCGGTCTTTGTGGATGACAGCGGGATGGAGGCGCTGGTCCGCTCCCTCTGCGTTCACGGCCAGGGCCCCGGCGGCAAATACGACAATGTGCGGGTTGGCATCAACTCCCGGCTGGACGCGATACAAGCTGCGGTCCTTCTCCCGAAGCTGAAGGCCTTGGAGGATTACGAGCTGGATGCCCGGCAGGCTGTGGCGGAGCGGTACCGCGCCGCTTTTGCCGGAAAGCTCGTCACACCCGCCGTCACAGCGGGCGGCGTGTCTGCCTGGGCGCAGTACGCGCTGCTGGCGGAGAATGGGGAGCGGCGGGACCGGATTCTCGGGCATTTGCGTGAGCGGGGGATTCCCTGTATGGTTTACTATCCCAAACCCCAGCACGCGCTGCCTGTGTTCCAGGGCCTGCCGCGGTATGGGGAGACCTATCAAAATGCCATGGACTATTGCGCCCGGACCTTCTCCCTGCCCATGCACCCCTATCTGGGGGAGGCGGAGCAGAAGGAAGTCATCGCGGCGGTGTTGGAGGCTCTGTGATGGATAAGGCGTATTTTGTACACGGGTCCAGCTATGTGGACGAGGGCTGTGAAATTGGGGAGGGAACCAAAATCTGGCACTTTTCCCATGTTATGGCCGGAAGCCGGATTGGAAAAGGATGCACCATTGGCCAGAACGTGCTGATTGCGCCGGAGGTCCAATTGGGGGACGGGTGCAAGGTCCAGAACAATGTCTCCGTCTATACGGGCGTCATTTGCGGGGACGGCGTGTTCCTGGGCCCTTCCTGCGTGTTTACCAATGTGATCAATCCCCGGGCTTTTATGGAGCGGAAACACGAGTTCCGGAAGACCGTAGTTCAGGAGGGCGCCAGCATCGGGGCCAACGCCACGATTGTGTGCGGCCACACGATTGGCCGTTACGCGCTGGTGGGAGCGGGGGCCGTGGTGACAAAGGACGTGCCGGACTATGCGGAGGTGCTCGGCGTCCCTGCGGAGATTCGCGGGTATGTGTGCCAGTGCGGGGAGCGGCTCACGTTTTCCGGGGGACGGGCGGCCTGTCCGGCCTGTGGGAAGGCATACCGCATGGAGGAGCCGGGAAACCGCGTGAAGGAGGCCGTTTAAATGGCGATCAAAGAGGACCTTATCGCAAAAATTCAGGACAGGACCCTGGTTATGGGCGTATGCGGTTTGGGCTACGTGGGCCTCCCGCTGGCGGTGGATAAGGCCAAACATGGGTTTCAGACCATCGGATTTGACGTCCAGCAGGAAAAAGTGGATATGGTGAACGCCGGGCACAACTATATCGGAGACGTGGTGGACGCGGATTTGGCGGAGCTGGTGAGAGCCGGGCGCCTGCGGGCCACTTCGGATTTCGGCTTTGTCCGGGGCGTGGACTTCATCGCGATCTGCGTTCCCACGCCGCTGGACAAGCACCAGCAGCCGGATATCCGCTATGTGCGGGATTCCGTCATTGCCATCGCGGAAAACTTGCGCCGGGGAATGATCGTGGTCCTGGAATCCACCACCTATCCCGGCACGACGGAGGAGCTGGTCAAGCCCCTTTTGGAAGAGGGCTCCGGCTTGAAATGCGGCGAGGATTTTTACTTGGGATTCTCCCCGGAGCGGGTGGACCCGGGAAACCTGGTTTACAAAACCAGTAACACCCCCAAGGTGGTGGGCGCGGTGGGCGAGGATGCCGCGGAAGTCATCGCCATGGTCTACCGCGCGATTTTGGACGGCGAAATTCACACCGTCTCCTCTCCCGCCGTGGCGGAGATGGAGAAAATCCTGGAGAATACATACCGTAACGTCAACATTGGCCTGGTAAACGAGCTGGCGATGCTCTGCCACAAGATGGGAATCAACATCTGGGAAGTGATCGACGCGGCCAAGACGAAGCCCTATGGCTTCCAGGCGTTCTACCCCGGCCCCGGGCTGGGGGGGCACTGTATTCCGCTGGACCCCTACTATCTCAGCTGGAAGGCGCGGGAGTACGGTTTCCACACCTCCATGATCGAGAGCTCCATGATGATCAACGACCGGATGCCGGAATATACCGTGGAACGGGCGGGGAAACTGCTCAACCGCCTGAAAAAGCCGCTGAACGGGGCGCGGGTGCTGCTGCTGGGCGTGGCGTATAAGCAGGACATTGCCGACTATCGGGAGAGCCCCGCCCTCCGGGTAATGGAGGAGTTCCGCCGGAGCGGCGCGGAGACGGCGTATTACGATCCCTTCGTCCCTCGCTGCCGCTATCAAGGACAGTGGTATGCCAGCCTCCCGGAGCTTACGCCGGAAGCCGCCGGAGCCTTTGACTTGGCGGTGGTTACCACGGCGCACAGCGGAGTGGATTACGGGGCGGTTCTAAGGGCTGGCGTCCCCGTGTTTGACTGTAAGAATGTGATGAAGGATTTCCAGGACCGGACGAATATTGAGGTGCTGTGAGTGAAAAAGATTTGCACGGTAGTCGGGGCGAGGCCGCAGTTTATCAAGCTGGCGGTGGTTTCCCGCGTGCTGAGGAACCGCTTCCAGGAAGTGCTGGTCCACACCGGGCAGCATTATGACCCCGGTATGTCCGAGGTGTTTTTTGAGGAAATGGACATTCCAAAGCCGGATTACAACCTGGGCGTCTCCGGCGGAACGCATGGACAAATGACCGGGCAGATGCTCATGAAGATCGAGGAGGTCCTTCTGCGGGAGCGGCCGGATATGCTCCTGGTTTTTGGCGATACCAACTCCACCATGGCGGGAGCGCTGGCGGCGGTGAAACTTGGGATTCCCATCTGCCACGTGGAGGCGGGAAACCGCTTGGGGACCCTGGGGAATCCGGAGGAGGCCAACCGGGTTGTGACAGACCGTATTTCCGCCCTCCATTTAGTCTGCACGGCCTCCGGCGTTGCCTTTTTGGAGCGCGAGGGCTTTTCCGGTTCGATCCATTTGGTGGGCGACCCCATGTATGACGCGTTTTGCTACTACCGCGCGCGTCTGGACGGCGGGGAGCTGGAGAACATCCGCGCCTTTGACGGGCGTCTCGTTGCGGTCCCGGAGCGGTTTTACTATTTGACCAGCCATCGGCAGGAAAATGCGGACCGGGATGAAAAGCTGGACCAGATCTTTCAAGCGGCAGAGGAGTTGGATGCGCCGGTTGTGTACCCCGTCCATCCGCGCAATCATGAGCGGGCCGCGCGCCTGTGCCGGGCGAACGGGTACCGGAACATCATCCTGACGGCTCCGGTGGGGTACAAAACATCCATTTCCCTGGTGAACCGGGCGGAGAAGATCGTTACAGACTCCGGCGGGCTGCAGCGGGAAGCCTTTTTTGCCCAAAAGCCCTGCGTCACAATCTGCGATTATGTTTCCTGGCCCGAGACGATGGTGAACCGCTGTAACCAGCTGGCGAAGCCGGAGAAAGCGGATATCCTGGAAAAGCTGGGCGTTCCGGTGCGGTTTGACCCTGCGTACCAGCCCTTCGGGGATGGGCACGCCGCGGAAAAAATTGTGGAAGCGGTCCGCCAGTTTCTCGCATGAAAGAGGGGAGTTCGAAATGAAATACGCGCTGATTGGCTGCGGGCGCATTGCCGCAAACCACATAAGGGCCGCGCTGGAGAACCGCCTGGAGATAGCCGCCGTATGCGACGTGAGGCCGGAGGCGATGGAGGCCCTGCTGGAAACATGCG
>CAOJHG010000132.1 GCA_948435975.1 uncultured Oscillibacter sp.
GGAACCTTGACGGTCATTCGGGACCTGAATATGAAAGAGCCGTATGTGGGCAGCGTGGGCCTGCTGTGGGGCGAGATTGCGGAGGATTTGGCGGTTTACTTCGTGGAGTCGGAACAGGTGCCCACGGCCTGCGGACTGGGAGTACTGGTGGACCGGGATCAAAGCGTGCTCTCGGCGGGGGGGTACCTGATTCAGATGCTCCCCGGCGCGGATGAGGAGGCGGCTTCTCAGTTGGAGGCCAGTATTCGTGCGGCAGGGGCAGTGACGGAGCTTCTGCGGGAGAATGGAGACCCGGAAGCCCTCCTGCGGCGGGTAATGGCGGGCATCCCTTTGGAGATTCTGGAAAAGGCTCCTGTGGAGTATCGCTGTGATTGCAGCCGGGCGCGGATGGAGCGGGCCCTCATCAGCCTGGGCCGTGAGGAGCTGCGGAGCATGATTGACGAGCAGGGCGGCGCGGAGCTGACCTGCCGGTTCTGCGATAACGTCCAGAGGTTCCGGCGGGAGGAATTAGAGGCGCTGCTTGCTTCCATATGACGCGCTGCTTTTCCGGCGTTCCCCTGTCTGATACAATGATATAGCCCCGGCGGATGCTGTTGTCCGCCGGGGCTTGTTTTATTTTACTGGAAGCTGTTGGCCTCGATGACCTGGGCTTTAATCAGATTGGTGGACCCGCTTCGGCCAAGGGGAACGCCGGCGGTGATTACCACTGTGTCGCCCGGCTGAACCAGACCCTCCTTCGTGGCTACGTCGGCAGACAGGGAGAAAATACGGTCCGTAGAGGTCACTTCGCCTGTCAGGAAGGGAACAACGCCCCAGCAGATGGATAACTGGCGTCGAACCTTCTCGTGCATCGTCAGCGCCGCTACCGGGCAGGCGGGGCGGAACCGGCAGATACTGCGCGCCGTCCGTCCGGAGTTCGTTGCCGCGATGATGGCTGTGGCGTTCAGGTCCTTGGCGGTCAGACAGCAGGTGTGGGAAACAGCGTCGTGAATGTTGGAGGTGGTCATGGCCTGCCGCTTCTGGAACTGCCTCCAGAAATCAATGGAGCTCTCCGCCTCCGTTACGATTTCCACCATGGCGGTCAGGGCCTCCACAGGGTACTTGCCGCCCGCGGTTTCCCCGGAGAGCATGACGCAGCTTGTGCCGTCGTATACTGCGTTAGCCACGTCGGACACTTCTGCGCGGGTGGGACGGGGGTTGCGCATCATGGAATCCAGCATCTGCGTGGCAGTGATGACGGGCTTTCCGGCTTGCAGGCCCTTCCGGATCATCTGCTTCTGAAGCACCGGCACGCGGGAGGCGGGAATCTCTACGCCCAGATCGCCCCGGGCCACCATGATGCCGTCGGCGGCGGCCAGGATGTCGTCAATGTTGTCCACGCCCTCCTGATTCTCGATTTTGGCAATGATCTTCACCTCGTCTCCGCCGCACTCGTGGAGCACCTGCCGCACGGCCTCCACGTCGGCGGCCCGGCGGACGAAGGATGCGGCAACGAAGTCGAAATCATTCTCCACGCCGAAGCGGATGTCTGCAATATCCCGTTCGGTCAGGGCGGGGAGGTTGATATGTACGCCTGGGATGTTCAGGGACTTGTTGGCGGAGAGAGAACCGCCGTTTTCCACAACACAGACGATGTCGGCGCCCTTGATCTGCTCTACCTTGATGGCGACCAGACCGTCGTCAATGAGGATCATCTGGCCTTCTTCCAGTTCCTCGGCCAGCTTGGGATAGGTGACGGAGACCTTGCTTTGATTGCCTACGATATCTTCGGCGGTGAGGGTGAAGGTGTCTCCGGCCTCCAGCGTGACGCTCTTGGTCTCGAAAGACTTGATGCGGATTTCGGGGCCCTTGGTGTCCAGAATGGTGGCCACGGGCCGGCCCATGGCGTCCCGTACCCGCTTCAGCCGGTTCAGACGCTCCAGATGCTCCGGGTGACTTCCGTGGGAAAAGTTGAACCGGGCGGCGTTCATGCCCCCCTTAATCAAAACACGGATCATGTCCTCGCTGTCTACTGCGGGACCCAGGGTGCAGATGATTTTGGTTTTGCGCAAATCCTTCATATACAGTTCCTCCTATTCGGTCAGGAATCCAAATTCGTTTCAGGGACAGCGGTTTACTGCCAGATTCATTATACAGGAAAGACCCTGGACTTGAATAGGTTCGATTTTCATAAATTTCAGGCCCCCCAATTGTGAAAAATCAGGCAGATGATTCGGCTGAGGAAGCCGGAGAAGGGAATCTTCCGCCTTGTCCGCAGAGCGCCTGGGTGGGATATTCACAAAATATTAACGCTTTCCAGTGGGAAAAGTGGTTGACACTCTGGAAGGCCGTGACTATAATAGGTGACAGCCTGTCATTAAGTGACAGCTTGTCATTTCTGTAGAAGAAGGGAGAGCATATGAGCACTGATCGCTTTCTTCGCCTGCCGGAAGAGAAGCGGAACCGATTTTTGAACGCCGCCTGGGAGGAGTTCACCACCACCCGGTTTTCCGAGGCGTCCATCAACCAGATTGTCCGGAAGGCCGGGATACCAAGGGGGAGCTTTTATCAGTATTTCAACGATAAAGAGGACCTGTTTTCTTACCTTCTGGACGATGTGCGCAGCCATGTGAAGGAGATTTACCAGGACGCCCTGGCTGAGACGGGCGGAGATATTTTCGCGGTTCAGATGGTCTGCTTCGACCGTCTGACGGCGCAGGACATGGGCCTGGACCCCATGCTGGCCAGGTGCGTCCGGTTCCTGCGGCGCAACCAGGGGGTGGATATCCAGAAGCTGGTTCCGAAGGACCAGGAGGGCCGTCCCAGCCAGGTGCTGCTGGATGACCTGATGGGGGACCTGAACCTGGAGGGCTTCCGGCGGAAGGACCGGATGTATGTGCAGAACGTGATGGCGCTGGCTATGGCGGCTCTGGGCAGTGCTTTTATGGACAGTCTCATGTACCCCGAGCGCCGGGAGTGCTTTCGGGAGGAACTGGCCCTCCGCCTGGAAATCATTCAATGCGGCTGCTGTACGAAGGCGCCGCCGGCAGAGGCTGAGGATGAAAAAATTTTGATTTCCTCTTGACCTTCCCGTTACTGGAGGGTGTATCCTGGGGCCGGAATAAGTCTCCAGACAGCTTGTTTCCCATTCCGATTTTCATTTTGCATCAAAGGAGGAACCCATGAAGCAGAGAAACATTGCGCTGCTGCTGGCGGCGGCGCTGGCCCTGACGCTGTGCATCCCGGCCTTGGCGGAGGACGCCGGACAGGACGCGGCGGCAGATACGCCTTCCGTAAGCCAGGCGGAAGACCCTGTCAAAGCGCCGGAGCCGGTGGATGAAGCAGACGCTATGATGGAAGAAACGCCCTACATAGGCACGAATGTTCAGAACAGTACGGTTGACGACGACCTGGTGTTCACCGGGGACGGAGATTTTCGTTCCCTTCGTTTCGAGGACCTGCGGGACCGGGTGCTGGAAGGAAGCCTGACCGCCCGGATGCTGGAGGAGTCTATCGCTTCCATCGACGCTATGGATTTCACCAAAATGTACAGCGACCTGGCAAGCCAGCTAGGCAGTCTGGAGCGGGCTCAGGATATGTATGCGCAGATTCCTGTTGCCACTCCGTTTGAAGGGGTCATGCAGGGCTATGTAATCTCCAATCTGGCCGGGTCCTACGCCAGCTTGAGCAGCACGGTGTCCGATTTGGCGACAGGGAAGCTCCAAAAGGACTACGCCGCCGCAAAAAGACAACTGACCAACGCCCGTGATTTGACCGTCAGGGGCGCGGAGACTCTGTACATCACCATCCTGGAGCTGGAACAGACCCGAGAGACCCTTCAGCGGAACCTGACCGCCCTGGACCGGACACAGGAGGAACTGGAGCTGCGGTACCGCCTGGGACAGATTTCCGCCTTGACCGTGGAGCAGGCGTAAAACGGAATGGCCACCCTGCAAAGCAGTCTCAGCACCCTGGAGATGAACCTCCGGCGGTGCAAGCTGCAAATGCAGGCGATGATTGGGAGCAGTCTCAACGGGTCCTTGGTGCTGGGGGCTTTGCCGGAAATCAGCGGGGCCTTGATGGACAGCATGGATTATGAAAGCGATCTTGCGGAGGCCAAGGAGAAAAGCTATGACCTCTTTGCCGCCCGGAAGAAGCTGGACGAGGCTTCCGATTCCTATGATGACACCTATGAGGCCAATACCCGGGACAGCTACAGCGTGCGTTCTGCCCGGCATACCTATGAGTCGGCGAAGTATGAGTATCAGATGGCGGTGCAGAGCTTTGAAATGAACTTCCGGGATACGTTCAATGCTGTGGGGGATTACCGTCAGATCCTTTCGGCGGCGGAAACCTCCCTGGTTTTCCAGGAGAGAACATACGCGTCAATGGAATTGAAGTACCAGCAGGGGAACCTCTCCCATAACGCCCTTCTCGACGCGGAGGACAGTCTTGCGGAAGCCAAGGAGACAGTAGCAACCGCAAAACGCAACCTTTTCGCCGCCTACCGCACCTATTACTGGGCGGTCAGCTACGGCGTCATGAATTAGCGCCCATAATACGCGGACGCAGGCAGACTTGTTGAATATTTTGGAGGAACAGCATGAAGAAAAAGCAATTCCTGGCCGCGCTTCTGGCCTTCGCTCTGAGCCTGGGACTGACCGCCTGCGGAGGCAGCAGCGGCGGAGACGGCGAAGACAGTTCCGGTGATACCGCTCCCACAGGCGTGGCCGTCCAGGTGGAAGAGGTGCTGGCGGACACCATCTATTCTGAGAATACCGTTTCCGGTCAGATTGCCGCCGAGGATGAGGCTACGGTCATGGTGGCGGTGAACGCGAAATGTACGGCGGTTTATGTAGAGGCCGGGGACGTGGTGCAGGCCGGACAGGCGATCTGTACCCTGGAGCTGGACAGCACCCTCTCTTCCTATAACGCGGCAAACATCAGCTATCAGTCCGCCATCCAGGGCTATAACGATCAGGCCGCCGTCTTCGAAAAGCAGATTGCCCTTTATGAGAAGAACATTCGGGACCTGAACGAGCTCTATGCCATCGGCGCGGCCTCCCAGATGGAGATTGACCAGGCTGAGCTGCAATTGCAGAGCGCCATTGCCACGCGGAATTCCACCCTTTCTCAGTTAGAGGCCGGGATGCAAAGCTCCAAGTCCAACGTGGAACAGCTATCCGCCGTGCTGGAGAATGTGGACGCCCGGGGGAATGTCGTGGCGCCCAGCTCCGGCACCCTGGTTTCCCTGAACGCCGTCGAGGGCGGATTTGTCTCCAGCTCTATGCCTGTGGCGGTGATTGACGGCGTGGACCAGATGAAGGTTGTGGTCCAGGTGTCTGAGGCCCTGGTTCCCAAGCTGAGAGCGGGCGAGACGGCGGATGTGTCGGTCGCTGCTGTCGGCGGCGCTTTTGAGGCGGTTATCCGTTCCATTGAGAAAGCCGCGAACATGCAGACGAAGCTGTATAC
Organism: uncultured Oscillibacter sp.; assembly: GCA_948435975.1. Lineage (GTDB taxonomy): Bacteria > Bacillota > Clostridia > Oscillospirales > Oscillospiraceae > Oscillibacter. The sequence goes on from CAOJHG010000132.1 coordinate 5,452, forward strand.
CGTCACCCTCTCCCTTCCCTCCGACGTCAGCGGACTCCTGGCGGGCATGTTCGCCGACGTGACCTTCCATACAGACACATCTGAGAATACAATTGTAGTACCCACAGAGGCCGTTTTGACCAGCGGCGAGAACCAGTATGTTTTCGTTGTAGAGAACGATACCGCCAAGTATGTCCTCGTGACCACCGGACTCACTGGAAACGGCGTGACAGAAATCACCTCCGGCCTCCAGGCGGGACAGCAGCTTGTAACCGTGGGCCAGGCGTATCTCAGCGACGGAGACCCCGTGCGTATTGTCGGGGATTCCTTCGATGCCGCCGTCCCGGAGGAAGAAACGCCGTCGGACGGGGAAGCGCCATCCGGGGAGGAGTAAGATGAATATCGCCAAAGCAAGCATCCAGCATAAGGTAGCGACCCTGTTGGCCAGCATCCTGATATGCGTCTTCGGCCTGATGTTCGCCACCCAGCTTCAAATGGCCCTGATGCCGGATATGGAAATGCCTATGGCAGTGGTGGCGTGCTACTACGTGGGCGCGAACCCCAGCGACATCGAAGAGCTGGTAACCCGGCCCCTGGAGTCTGCCATCCTGTCTGTCCCCGGCGTAGATGAGATCACCTCCACCTCTTCCGACGGTGTGAGCCAGATTCAGATTACCTATGTGGACGGCACAGACTTGGATATCGCCGCCACAAAGCTGCGGGAACAGTTCAGCCGGGTGAGCCTTCCCGAGGACGCCATGGACCCGGTCATCATCAATATGAACCTCAGCGAGCTGATGCCCACGGCCATGATCGCCCTGATGGGAGACGACCTGACGCAGCTCCAGAGTCTGGCGGATGATTTGGTGGTGCCCTCTCTGGAGCGCATCAACGGCGTGGCACAGGTGACGGTGAACGGCGGCGTGGAGCAGCAGATCGCCGTGGAGCTGGACCCCA
>CAOJHG010000133.1 GCA_948435975.1 uncultured Oscillibacter sp.
CAAGCTCACGGAGCAGAATTGCCGCCAGAAAATCCGCCTGCGGATTTACTCGCCCAGCGACAGCCACGTGAAGCTGGAGCTGAAGCAAAAGCAGAATGCCTACCAGAAAAAACAGTCGCTCCTCATCACCCGGACAGACGCCCTGGCCCTGATTGACGGGCGGTACTCCGTTTTGCTGAACTACGGGGACCCCTTCGCCGGGGAGATGTTCACGCGGCTGGCCGGGGCCTGTTACCGTCCCAGGACCATCATTGAATACAGCCGCCGGGCATTTATGGCCAAGGAAAATAACATCCGCCTGACCTTTGACAGCCGCATCCGCGCGCTGGAGGGCAGTTACAGCCTCTTTTCCCCCGCGCTGCCCTGTTATCCGGTCATGCCTGGGGATCAAGTGATCTTCGAGGTGAAATACAACCAGTTCCTTCTGGGGTATATCATGGATATCATCCGGTGCGTGGACAGGCGGAGCGTCTCCGCCAGCAAATACTGCCTGGGACGGTCCCTCAGCTATCCCCTTTTGGGCTGAGGGCGGGAACGCGGCAGAGTCAAAAGAAAAGAGGAGCGTTTATGAGACAGTATCTTTACGGTATGATCAACAGCAGCGGGACCCTCAGCACCCAGGATGTCCTGATCCGGGTTGGGATGTCGATTTTATTCGGAATCGTGATTTTCATCTCCTACCGCATGACCCACGAGGGGTCCATCTACAGCGCCAAGTTCAACATCACCCTGCTGACGCTAACGATCCTGACCACCACGGTCATGACGGTCATCGGCAACAATGTGGCGCTGTCCCTGGGCATGGTAGGCGCGCTGTCCATTGTGCGCTTCCGCACCTCCATCAAGGACAGCCGGGATACCACGTATATCTTCTGGACCATCATCATCGGCATCTGCTGCGGCGTGGGCGACTTTATGGTGGCTGGCATCGGCAGCGCGGGGGTGTTCCTGGTGCTGCTGGTGTTTGGCCGGGTGAAGAACGAAAACCGGATGCTGCTGGTAATCCGGGGCAGTTATGAGAAGGAGGACGACATCCGCAAGACGGTGTTCGAGTATTTCACCAGGCCCCCCGTGATGAAGGCGGAAAATACCTCCGGCGGCTCCGTGGAACTGATCTATGAGCTGGACCGCAGGTCCATGATCGCCTCGGCTAAGCGGGAGACGGCCCAGGCCGCCGCCGAGGGGCGGCAGCGGTCCTCCATCATCCGGAAGCTGCGGGACCTGGGGGAGATTGAGTATGTAAACGTCGTCGTCCAGAGCGACGAAATCTCCTGACCAAAGGGGTACTTTTATGAAGTACCGATGGATTTTTGTGCTGGCGGTTTTGGCGGCGCTGGCCCTGTCCGTCCTCGCCAGCGGCATGGAACCGGAGCGTAACCGCGTCCACCAGCATCTGGAGGCGGCGGAAAAGCTCCCTTGTACAGACCATGACGCCTCTGTCTTCTGCACCCACCTGCCGTTGATGGAGATTACCACCGACGGCCCGGTGCCCGCGCCGTTCCTGCAAAAAGGGGAGGCCATTTCCGGGAACATCTGGGCGGTGGCCGCCCGCAACCGCAACTATGAAATGGTGGCCGCCACCGTGCGGTACTTTGACAGCGAGACGGAGAACAACCACCTCGGCGGCCAGCCGGACACCGAGGCGCGGGCCATGTTCCGCATCCGGGGCGCTTCCTCCCGGAATTTCGACAAGAAGAATTACCTTTTGAAATTTAAAGAGGCGGATATGGTCCGGAGCCTGGACGTCTCCCTCTCGGGAATGGCGGCGGACGACAGCTGGGCTCTCCACGGGCCCTTTTTGGACAAGTCCCTCATCCGGAATTACCTCTGTTACAACTTGGCGGGGGAGATCATGGACTACGCGCCCAACGTCCGGTTCTGCGAGCTGTTCCTCAACGGGGAATACCTGGGCCTTTACCTGCTGACGGAGAAAGTCAGTTACAGCGGAAACGGGCGGATCGGCTTCACGGAAACGGACCCGGACTTGGCGGTTACCTCCTACATTCTCCAGGTAGACCGGGGCGCTTCGGACCCCTGGTATGACTTGGAAACCTTTGGGTCTGACAGCTACCTGACCCGGGGGAAGCTGCGCGCCGGACAGGGCCACATTGAGGTCATCTACCCTGGAAAGACCCTGACGCAGAGTCAGCGCGGCTATATCATTTCGGATTTCTCCCGGTTTGAGAAGGCGCTCTTCTCCTTCGATTACAACCACCCTGAGCGGGGCTACCGGAAGTACATTGACGTACCGTCCTTCATTGACTTCTTTTTGATCAACGAATTTACGCTGAACTACGACGCACCAGGCCTGTCTACCTATCTGTACAAGGATGTGAGCGGAAAGCTGAAGATGTGCGTATGGGATTTCGACGCCGCCTTCGACTACTACCTGTATTCCGAGATCACGCCGGAGACGTTCCGGATTCACAATGCCCTGTGGTTCAAGTACCTGTTCAAGGACCGGGCCTTTGTGGACCAGGTGGTGGACCGTTACAGCCAGCTTCGGAAGCGCTTTTTCAGTGAGGAATACCTGTTCCAATACATCGACGAGACCGTGGCCTATCTGGGCCCGGCCATTGCGCGCAACTATGAAAAATGGGGATACAGTTTCAACAGCACCTTTAACGGCACCAGCTATGACTACTTAGAACCCGAGTCCCGCAACGTGCGCAGCTTCGATGCGGCCATCCAGCAGATCAAGGACACCATCACCCTGCGGCTGGAGCACATGGACAGCAACCTGGAGCGGCTGTACACCCTTTGCCATGAGTCCATGAATAAGCGGTACAATCATGTCACGGAGGGCGGCGGCGCATGAAAAAGTTTTTAATGACCGTGATTCCCGGCGTGCTGTTCCTCTTCCTGCTGGACTGGCTTTACTTCGGCCTGGGAGTCCTGTACCTGCCCTCCCGCCAGGCCCCGGCGTATTTCGCCAAGGCGGAGGGGGAGTCGCTGTATCTGGACCAGGGGTCCGGCTATGGGGAATGGGAGGTAAGGGGCGTCAACCTGGGCCTGGGGAAACCGGGACATTATGCCACCAGCCTGGCGGTTACGAAGGACGAGTACCTGCGCTGGTTCGGGCAGATCAAGGCCATGGGGGCCAACGTCATCCGCACCTATACTCTGGCGGGGCCGGATTTTTACGAGGCCTTTTATGAATTCAACCGGGAGAACCCAGACCCGCTCTACCTGTTCCATGGCGTGTGGGTGGACGATTACCTCATTAACTCCTCTTTCAGCGCCCTGGACGAGGAGTTTTCCGAGCCCTTCTTCCGGGACTGCAAGAAAGTCGTGGATGTGGTTCACGGAAGGCATAAGGAACGGGAGGAGAACTCCCTCTTCTCCCGGTTCTACCGCTGGGACATTTCCCCCTGGGTCTGCGGCTATATTTTAGGCGTGGAATGGGAGGGGACCCTGGTCACCTACACGGACAAATCCTTCCCCCAGCAAGAGCAGCTGGACGGCGGGTACTTCTATACGGAGGGGGCCAGCAACTTCGAGATTTTTCTGGCCTCCGCCGGGGAGGAGATGGTGGCTTACGAGACGGAGAAATACGGCGCTCAGCGGATGATCGCCTTCTCCAACTGGCCCACAACCGATCCCCTGGCCTATCCGCAGAACCTGACGGAGTACTTCTTAAAGTCCGCTCAGATCGATGTGGAGCATATCCGGTGTAAGGAGGCATTCGGCCCGGGGCAGTTTGCCTCTTACCACATGTATCCCTATTACCCGGATTACTACAGCTTCCTGCCCGTCCATGAGGAAAACACCTACCTGCAATACCTGCGGGACATCAACGAACACCACGCCATGCCCGTGGTCATCTCCGAGTTTGGCGTACCCTCCTCCCGGGGCATGGCGGCCCGGGAGGACAGCCTGGGCCGGAACCAGGGAAACCTGAGCGAGACCCAGCAGGGGGAGGCCCTGGTTTCCATGTACCGGGATATCCGGGCGGCGGGCAGCGCCGGGGGGATTGTGTTCACCTGGCAGGACGAGTGGTTTAAGCGGACCTGGAACACCATGGCCAACGTGGACCTCACCGCCACCCCCTATTGGAGCGATTACCAGACCAACGAGCAGTACTTCGGCCTGCTGTCCTTTGACCCGGGGGAGGAGGAGAGCGCCTGTTACCCCGACGGGGACAAGTCGGAATGGACGGAAGGGGACTTGGTTTCTGAGCAGGACGGCGTCCGGCTGTCCATGCGCTATGACGAGCGGTACCTCTATTTCCTGGTGGAACAGGAGGGCTTCGACCTCCAGGCGGACAAGCTCTATATCCCCATCGACACCACGCCCAAGAGCGGCTCCTCCCGGGCCGGGAACCTGGGCGTGGAGATGGACCGGGAGGCGGACTTCGTGGTGGAGCTGGACGGGCGGGATAACAGCCGGATATGGGTGCAGGAGTACTACGACGGCATCGAGGCGCTGTTTTACGACAAGATCACGCCTTGGGACTTGTTCTCCCAGACCTTCCCGGAGCGGGATACGGACACGTTCGTGAAAATCCGGCTCTTGATTCAAAAGGACCTTTACTTTGTGCGGGACAGCCTGGAGGACCAGAACTATCTGGATGACAAGTCCATTCCCTACGCGGAGTATGACCAGCGGAATCCCATGCACTACAGCCGCATGGAGAATTACGAAACCGGAAAGCTGGCCTATGGCAACGGCAACCCCAACCGGCCGGACTTTCATTCCCTGGCCGACTTCTGCGCTGGGGACGGCTTTGTGGAACTGCGCCTGCCCTGGCAGCTGCTGAACGTTGCCGATCCCTCCCGCATGAATATCCATGACGACTACTACGCGCACTACGGGGTGGAGTACCTGCACATAGAGCACCTGTACGCCGGGGCAGGGGACGGGACCGGACGGATCGCAATGGAGCCCTTTGCCCTGGAGCCCCTGGGCCGCCGTCCAGAGTTCCACGAACGGCTGAAGGTGTCCTATTACATGCTGCGGGCGCTCTGGACGGAATATCCCGCTGCTTAGGAGGAGAAACGTGAGTATTATTGTTGAGATTTATTTGATCGTATGCGTCTTGCTGCTGCTGTTTGACATTTTGTTCCTGGTGCTGAAAAACTACCGGAACCAGGAATTTTACCCCAAAAACCACGGCTTGGAGGAAAATATCCGGGAGGAAATCCGCATTCACCGGCAGTCCGGGGCCTTCTCCCCGGACTTTGAGGCGGACCTGGGCGGAAAGCTGGGCAAAATCCGGAATCTCATCACCTTGATGGATGTGCTGAGCGGGGAGCGGGACGCGGCGGACTGGTTCCGCCCCGCCGTCTTTGCGCAGATTGAGGAATACCAGAAGAAGACCGATTACGAACAGGCCTATTACGCCTACGTGGTCTCCCGGTTTGGCTATGCGCGGGAACCCGTCCCGCCGGAGTTTGCCGCGAAATTCATGGCCTTCCTGGACAGCAAGTCCCTGTATACCTTTGCCAACGCCATGGACGCCCTTTACCAGTTCGGCCAGACGAACCTGCTGCTGGCCGCTATGGACAAAGTGGACGAACGCCAGGGCTTCTACCACCAGAAGCTGCTGGTGGACGGCCTCCTGGCCAGCCGGGCGGACTTCCAGGAGCTGAACCCAGCCCTGGTGAAGAACTTTAACCAATATTCACCCTTTTTGCAGGAGTGCCTGCTAAACTTCTTCCGGATGACCGGACATGATGCCTCGGCCCTCTGCCTCCGCCTGATTCAAAACGGGGACCGGACGGACCCGGAGCTCCGCTATAGCGCTATGCGCTATTTTTCCAAATATCCCAACGCCCAGGCCCAGGCCCTGTTCCTGGAGACGCTGGGCCGGGAGGAGAGCCCGTGGATGGAACAGATGCTGGCCATCCAGGCCCTGGAACAGACTTCGGACGCCGCCGTCCGGGAGGCGGTTTTGAAAAAGGTAACCAGCCCCAACTGGTACGTACGCACCAAGGCCATCTCCTACCTGCACCGCTGGGGGCTGACGAAGGAGCAGATTTTCGACATCCTTTACCTGCGGGATAAATATGCCGACAACGCCCTGTTGTACCAGTACCGCAACGAGAAGGAGCTCTCCCATTACATCATAGACACCATGCAGCTGCTACAGCGGCAGGACGAGGCTGTGGAGGAGGCCGTAGACGAGGCCGCCGGGCCCCTGCCGGTATAAAGGAGGAAACGCCCATATGTTTGACTTTCTTCGCACACTCTTCACCTTGGGAACCATGCAGACGGTCCTGGCCTTTTTCGAGGGATTCTTTGTCCTCTACCTGGTGGGCTACTCCTCCTTCCTCTTTATCTCC
>CAOJHG010000134.1 GCA_948435975.1 uncultured Oscillibacter sp.
CCATTGGCTACAAAGAAGAACCTGTTTCTGCTTCCAGCGGTTCCAATTCTTCCTCTTTGCCTGTCATTAAATGTGCGCCCGGCACAGTTTACGCGCCTGTTTCCGGCAGCGTCGTCCCCTCTGAGGCGGTCCCCGATGAAACCTTCGCCGCCGGTGTTCTGGGCCGGGGCGTGGGCATCCATCCCAGCGAAGGCGTCATTGCCGCTCCCTTTGACGGCGAGATTTCCACCGTGGCAGACACCAGACACGCGGTGGGTCTCTCTTCTCCCGACGGCATGGAAATTCTCATCCATGTTGGTGTGGACACAGTTGCCATGAACGGCGACGGCTTCTCCGCTTTGGTCCAGGAGGGTCAGAAGGTCAAGGCTGGTGAACAGCTCCTGACCTTTGACCGGGCCAAGATTGCCGCCGCAGGGCATCCCGATGTGGTGGTAGTGCTGGTGACCAATGCCGACGATTACGCAGAGCTAACCATCCAGTCCGGCGAGTGCAAGATGCTGGACAGGGTGATTGAAGTGAAATAAACGCAAATAGTCCCCACGTCTTTCGAGGCGCGGGGACATTTCAATAGAAGTATTTGGAGGGTCTTATGAATGCTCTGCGAAGCGATTTACAAAAGCTGGCTGCCGCTGCTGAGGCGTCCTTTCGTCCAGAAGGCCCCTGGCGGCCGGGAATTCACCTGGCACCGCCGGTGGGCTGGCTGAACGACCCTAATGGGCTTTGCTGTTTTCAGGGAGAATATCATATTTTTTACCAATACGCGCCCTTTGATGCAGGGGGCGGCGTGAAATTCTGGGGACACTATAAATCTAAGGACCTAATCTCCTGGGTACAGTGCCCGGTGATGCTCTGCCCGGACGAACCATATGACATCCATGGCGTGTACTCCGGCTCCGCGCTGTGCAGGGAGGATGGACTTTACCTGTATTATACCGGGAACGTCAAGTATGATGGAGACTTTGATTATATTCACGCCGGACGGGAAGGCAATACCGTCCTGGCCTATTCAGCGGACGGGATACGCCTGAACTGGAAACTGCTTCTGCTTCGGAACAAGGATTATCCTTCGGAAATGACGCTACATGTGCGTGACCCGAAGGTATGGAAACAGGACGGCAGATACTATATGATTCAAGGCGCACGAACGCAGGAGGATGCTGCAGCGGCATTGATTTTTGAGTCAAAAGACGGATTTCAGTGGGAGCACATCAACACACTCCGAACGGCAAAGCCCTTTGGATATATGTGGGAATGCCCTGATCTGTTTGAGATTGACGGTCAATGGATTCTTATTGTTTGTCCACAAGGCGTACAGAAAAAGGGGCCAGGTCTTGAAAACCGGTATGCCTGTGGATATTTCCCGCTCTGGGGAGATTTCCGAGGTGATTATACTTTGGGAGAGTTTATCCCTTTGGATTTTGGCTTTGATTTTTATGCTCCTCAAACCTTTTTGGACAGAGACCGCCGCTTGCTGATTGCATGGATGGGTATGCCGGATGCAGAGTATACGAATCCCACAGTTGCTTATGGCTGGCAGCATTGTCTGACCTCATTCCGGGAACTGCGACTTAAAGGCGGCAGGCTTTGTATGCGTCCCATACAGGAATTGGAGCATCTTCACGAGGAAACACGCACATATTCCTTTTCGGAGCGGCTTACAGTGGACTTGCCGGAAATCGCAGATATTCAAATAACCTGCGGCGGAGCTCTCTCCCTGGCGCTCTCCGGCATATCACTGAAAGCGGAAAACGGCAGCGCAGCTTTAACGGTACATGAGGGCGGCTATGGCCGTGACACTCGAACCGCATTTACTGGAGGATTGCGGAATCTGCGGATTCTGGCAGACAGCAGCGCAATCGAGTTTTTCGTCAACGATGGCGAGGTGTCGTTAAGCGCTCGATGGTATCCAGCGGACCTCTGCCTGGCCTTGACGTTGTATGGGGAAGGTCAGGCAGTTGTCTATGCCATGCGTTCGATGGAAATTACAAAATACGCGGAAACCGTTTCTGCAAAACGAAAGACCTAAGGATATAATCAAAAGGTATAAACTGCAAAACAAATCGGAGCTTCCGCTTTTTGGACTGGTTCTATATCATGTAAGCAGCACGGAGAAACAACATCTTTCATCTTTTGAAGACCATCCCAGTGGATTGGAACTATACCATTCTCTTCGTCCTGCTTCACGCGCCCCGGCCCTCGGATACTGTGCAGTGCTTTCTGAACGCGGTCAAAACGGTGCTGGAGTTATAGCTCTTTTTTCGATGTTATCCAAACGTATCAGCCGCACAGACAGTCGAGACTTCACGGAGTCTCAATCTTCCGGCTCCTTCTCACAAAAAGCGCAGGCCCCTGCCGTTTTTCACGCGGCAAGGGCCTGATTTGCTCAGACGCTCTCAATTTGTTCCTTCATCAAAAGGATTTCAGATATATTGTCATTCCGGCTGCAATTCTCCCAATTGGGCGTCCAGCAATACTCCATGCAGTACCAGCCTGTATAGCCCTGCTCCTCCAGCTTCTTCACTATGCGCGTAAAATCAATGCAGTTATCTGTCATGCAGGTCTGCAAAACGCCCTTAGCTGCCGCCCGGGTGTGCATATGATTGGCAAAGGGAATCAAAATATCCCCCTCTGCATCCTCCAGGCCCAAACGGACAAAGTGAGAATAATCCAGCGTCAGTCCCATACCGGGCGCATCCTCACAGAGCCGCTTAGCCTGTATGGGCATTTCTACCACAGAGCCGATGTGGGCCTCAATTCCATAGGGAATCCCAGCCTTTTTCGCCAGGTCTGCCCGCCACTGCTGCTCAGTCACACAGCGGTCATAGGATGCCTCCCAGCTCTCTTCCTCCGGAAACGCCGCTCCTGGAAGGCCTGTAATATGGGCCGCTCCTACTATGGAAGCATACTCCACTGTCTTTTCAAACAGGTCTCTGGCGTGCTCCCTGCGGGCCGCCTCATAGTGGTTGGGTGCATATACGTCAAAATCAAGCTCTGCCTGGATGAACACATCGCTGACCACAAGCCCCCTGTCCTCTACCCGGGCCCTTAGCTCCTTCGCATGACGGACAAGCTCCGGGAACTGGTCTGCTGGCCGCAAATGGGAACGGTTCTCCAAAAGTCCAACGTCTACTCCTGGAATCCCCATGGCCCGAATCAAATCCAGGGCCTTGTCATGCTCCAGCAGCGGAAAGGCAAAATCAGGACAACTGATTTTTCGCTCCATATGGCGTCTCCTATTCAAATGTCATGGCAACCACGCGGGCAGGAGCTCCGGTGAAGCCTTGCAGCTTGACCGGAAGCGCCATGATATACCACTCCTTCTCGTTCAAAAGCTCCTCATCCATATATACCTCTTCTGTTATCATGACCCCGCGGCCAAGAAGAACCTCATGAGGGGGGCGGCCAGTTCCCTCCGGCCATCCTCCTACGCTCAGTCCGTCGATGCAGACCCCCTTCACGCCCTTATCTACCAGCCACTGGGCCGCTTCCCGGGTAATATACGGCCATTCATACAGGTATTCCTTATTCATACCGCGTTTCTGTGCCCAGCCCGTATACAGGAGCGCAATATCACCCTCCTGAATATCCGTTCCGCAGGCTTCCAGATGCCTGGCCTCGATGCCCATCTGTCCAATGCCGCGCAGGTCAAAGGGAATTCCCCGGCCCTGAAACAGCTTCAGATCCATCTGGTCTACGGTTATGCCTGTCTCAAAAAAGTGATAAGGCGCATCCATATGCGTTCCAGTATGCGAATTCAAATCAATACGCTCTGCTTCGAAACCATGGGTCGCGTGGCGCGCCTCATATCCCACCATGGTCGGCTCATAGGTAGGCCAGCCTGGGCAGACGTGATATACTGGCTGAGATAAATCCAGCATTTTTTTAACTTTAGGAATCATAATCTTCTCCTTCTTTCCGCGCCCTGCCTCTCGTTATTTACTCCAATCCGCAGACGTTCTCATCAATCTCGGTGATGTAATCCTCTACGTTATCCGCTGTCAGAAGCAGTACCGGCACCTGGATTTCTTCGGGGACCTCTCCTCCCGCAAAATAGGATACCAGCGCATTCAGAGCTTCCTTGCCCATCTTCTTTGCCTGCTGAGCGCCGCAGACCAGAATCTCACCGGATTTCAGATATTCCACGATATCCGGGTTGCCGTCAAAGGAAGCTACCAACACGGTGCCCTTCAAACCAAGATCAGCGATTGCAGACACTGCACCCAGGGTTGCCTGGTCGTGGTTCGCAAATACGGCTGCCAGATCGTCATTTGCCGTTACGATATTACGGGTCTGGGTATCAGCCTCGTCCACTGTGAAGTCACTGGTCTCAAGAACCGTCGTGACCTCAAAGCCAAAGTCCTTCAGCGCGTCCGCAAAGCCATTGGTACGGTTCTGGCCGTTGATGCGGGAAAGCGGGATGGTGATTTCGCCGACGCTTCCGCTCATATTGTTGTCCTTCATGTACTGGCCCAAATATTTTCCGACCTCATAGGCGCCGTCATAGTTGGGGGTGGATACCATGGACAGATAGGTTCCCTCATCTGTTCCGATGTCGCAGATGATAACGGGGATGCCCGCTGTCTCCGCCTCTTCCAGCACGGCCGGGCAGGAAGCGCTGTCCGTGGGGGAGATGATAATGGCGTCTACCTGCGCGGTAATGGCATTCTGGGCATTCTTGAGCTGTGTTGCAGAATCATTGGCGGAATCATATACCTCTACTTTGTAACCGGCGTCATCCGCAACGTCCCGGATACCGGCCTCAACCCAGTTCCAGAAGGGCGTAGTGGTAGACGGCGTAATGTAAGCAACCGTCTTCGCTCCGCCGCCGTCAGAGTCCGCAGGCTCTCCTCCTGTTCCAGCCGGAGGCGTGCTTCCCGTACCCGCGCCGGAATCTCCGGACTGGCCTCCGCATCCCGCGAGCATGGTCCCTACCATCACTGTGCAGAGCAATAAACATAACAGCTTCTTTTTCATCATAAATTCTCCTTATGATTTTAATTTATTTGTACCCGGAAGGCATCTGACCTAAGGCCGAAACACCGTTCCAGATTCAAATCATCCCTTCCTGACGCTGCCCTCTCGCTGACGCTGTCAGTTCTTCTTACGGTTGGTCATGCGCTCAAAGAGCAGGGCCAGAATCAGTACCGTGCCTGTGGCGACGCCCTGCCAGTAGGGAGATACGCCGGTAATGTCCAATCCGTTGGTAAGAACGCCCATAAACAACACGCCGATAGCCGTCCCGAGGATGGTTCCCTTTCCGCCTGTCATGGCGCATCCGCCGATAACCACAGCAGCCAGCGTATTCATCTCATAGCCGTTTCCGTTGTTCGGGTCTACGGCGCCGAAACGGGAACCCATAAGCAGACCGCCGATGGCCGCCATAAGTCCGGAAATAATATAGGGCAGCAATGTATACAGCTTCGTATTCACGCCAGCCAGACGGGTTGCCTCTACGTTGCTTCCGATGGCATATGTATTACGTCCCAGCTTGGTATTGGACAGCACCCAGTGTATCACGATAAACAGCAGAATGATTGCCAGATAATATACCCGGAACCCAGTAAAAATTTCGACTCCCGCTATGGCCCGGAAGGAATCCGGCAGCTTATTCACAGCATGTCCGCCGCTGAGCAGATAATCCGCGCTTCTGCACACCTGCATCATACCTAAAGTGACCACAAAAGCCGGAATATCAAAGCGGGAAACCAGAAGGCCGTTGACGCATCCGATGGCCGCGCCTAAAAGCAGCGTAATGAAAACCGCCAGAAATACGCTGTCCGTAGATTTCATCAGCATGGCGCCCACCATGGATGTGACCCCCAGCACGCTTCCCACAGACAGGTCAATTCCTCCTGTCAGCATAACAAAGGTCTGTCCCAGCGCCAGGACCGCCGTAAAGCTCACCTGGGATAAAATATTGGTCATATTTCTTGAGGTCAGAAACACTGGAGATATGACGCACAGGGTCGCAAACAGGATGACCAGCGCACCTCCCATTGTAAACTCTGACCGATGTCCCGCGGCATATACCTGGAGTCTTGACCGTCCAGCATCATTTTTCTTTCCGCTCATATTATTCTCCTATTTAAGTCGATTTCTCTTACGCCGTGCCAAAGGACGCGTAGCTCATGATGATTTCCTCACTGGCCTCCTGAGCGTTCAGCTCTCCAGTAATGGCGCCGTCCCGCATAACCAGCACCCGGTCGCAGATTCCCAGCACCTCCGGCAGCTCCGAGGAAACCACCACCACGCTCACTCCCTG
>CAOJHG010000135.1 GCA_948435975.1 uncultured Oscillibacter sp.
CCGCCCGGCTGCGGCTGGCCAAGCACACGGGCATGAAGATCATGGAGCTGGTGGAGCGGAATATCCGCCCCCGGGACGTTATGACGCCAGCGGCCTTCCACAATGCCGAGGCGGTGGACATGGCCCTGGGCTGTTCCACCAACACGATGCTCCATCTTCCCGCCATCGCCCACGAGTGCGGCATTGAGCTGAGCCTGGACCTGTCCAACGAGATTTCCAATCTAACCCCGAACCTTTGCCATCTGGCCCCCGCCGGGGATACCTACATGGAGGACCTGGAGGGCGCGGGAGGCGTTTACGCGGTCATGAAGGAGCTGACGAAGAAGAACCTTCTGGATACCTCCCTGATCACCTGCACTGGAAAAACCGTGGCCGAGAATCTGGAGGGAGTGGAGAACCGAAATCCGGAGCTCATTCGGCCGGTGGAAAATCCATATTCCCCCGACGGCGGCATCGCCGTCCTGAAGGGGAATCTGGCCCCGGAGGGCTGCGTGGTGAAACGCTCCGCCGTGGCCCCGGAGATGATGACCCACACCGGCCCCGCCCGGGTCTTCGACAGTGAGGAGGACGCCATCGCCGCCATTTACGCGGGAAAGATCGTGGCCGGAGACGTGGTGGTCATCCGCTACGAGGGGCCCAAGGGCGGTCCCGGCATGCGGGAGATGCTGAACCCCACCTCCGCCATCGCGGGCATGGGCCTGGACAAGGACGTGGCCCTTATCACGGACGGCCGCTTCTCCGGCGCCACAAGAGGCGCTTCCATTGGGCATGTTTGCCCGGAGGCGGCGCAGGGAGGGCCCATCGCGTTTGTGGAGGACGGGGACACCATCGCCATTGACATCACCCGCTGCTCCATCTCCCTGGAAGTGGATGAGGCGGTTCTGGCGGCCCGGAGGGCCAAGTGGACCTGCCCGGAGCCCAAGATCAAAACCGGCTATGCCGCTCGCTACGCCAAGCTGGTCACCAGCGCCGCCCGGGGCGCGGTTCTGGAGTAAGGGCGCGCGCAAAAGGAGGCGGACATGCAGCTGGAATTGACGATTCTGGACGGGATACAGCGTTATCTGCGGGGCGGGTTTCTGGATTGGCTGATGCCCTTTGTCAGCGGCCTGTCCAACCACGGGGAAGTCTGGATTCTCCTGGCGGCGGTACTGCTTCTGCTCCGGAGCCAGCGGAGGCACGGCCTTGCCGCCGCCTGCGCCTTGATTCTGGATTTGATCTCCTGCAATTTGCTTTTAAAACCCCTGATTGGGCGGGTTCGTCCCTTTGCCTTCCGGCCGGACCTTCTGCTGCTGGTTCCCCCGCCGGGGGACGCCTCCTTCCCATCCGGCCATACGGCGGCGGCTTTTGCCGTGGTCTTTGCCCTGAGGGCCTCCGGAAGTCCCCTGTGGCGCCCTGGGCTGGTCCTGGCCGCTGTAACCGCGTTCTCCCGGCTGTATCTCTATGTCCATTGGCCCACCGATATTCTGGGCGGCATCCTGTTGGGCGCCGCCGTGGGCTGGGCGGGAGCCCAAGGGGCAAAGGCCATCTCCAGAAATTCTTGTACATAGCCGGAATGGCTTCCGAACGATGGAATCCTGAAAAAACACCCCAGGCCCTGTTGGGCCCGGGGTGTCGTCTTTTTCTTTCCTAGGTAAACCGAATCGTCCGGTGTTCGCTGTACAAACACCGCCGCCGTTTTTAGCAGCAGGGAGCGGGATTGCAGTTATTGCAGCCGCAATTGCAACCGCAGTTGTTGTTGCAGCCACAGTTGCAACCGCAATTGCAGCCACAGCCGCAGCCATTGCCGCCCCAGCTGTTGTTGTTGCCGCAGCAGCACCAGACAATGATCAGCAGGATGATGATCCAGCAGCAGTTGCCGCCACCAAAGCCGTTATTACACATAAGATGAAACCTCCTGAGAGATGTAGACCGAATCGGAGCGGTCTCAGTTCATCATATGCCTCACGGGGCCAGTGGTTCCACCTGCTTGAAAAACTTCCTGTCTCCGGGTTCCCCGCCCTCAAAAACGCCAGCTGGCCACCGGCGGAGCGGTGTCCCGTTCCCACTGGGTAAAGACGCCTTTTTCCATCAGCCGCTCTCCCAAGGTCCGGCCCGTGCCGGAGACTTGGGCCTCCAGGGCGTAATAGGAGATGTACACCAGCTCCGCCCGCAGGAAGGGGTCCCGTTCCAGCATGGAGACCTCCCCCTCCGTCAGCACGCCGGCGTTCCGGGCCCGCAGAAGGGTGTCCGACAGGTCCGTGTTGGCAGCGGAGCTGTAGCCCAGGGCCCGGAGGACAAATTCCGCATACTGCCGGGCGTTGACGGGAGCCGAGGGCCGGAATTCCGTGGCGCTGTAGCCGTTGGTATACCCCCGCTGGTAGGCGTAGCCCACGTATTTCTCCCCGTTGGTTCCGGGCTGCACATCGGTAAATGGGATGGCCCCGTTCCAGGCCAGGGCCTCGCCCTCCTCGCCCAGGACCCGGATGAACATGATAAGGGCCTGGAGCCGGGTTGGAGCTACCTCCAGGTCAAAGCCCTGCCCGTAGCCGGTATAGCTGCCCTGGAAGAGGTGCAGGGATTTCAGGGCGGCGGCCATGGCGTTGTAGTCGGCGGAGGTGGAGGTGTGGAAGGTACATTCCCCCTGCCAGTTCAACACGGCGGTCTTGCTGGTCACCGTGAAATTCGCGTTGGTGTCCTCCGCTACCAGGTAGCGGTGCCGGGTCTCCAGGCTTCCTCCGCTGGGGATTACGGCACCGGTGGTGACGTCCACCACCGCTCCAGACGGATAGGTCACCTGGCCGCTTCCCGCCAGCAGCAGCACGCCGCTGCCGGTGCTGGCCTGGACCTGGTCATCCTGCTTCAGCCGGGTCTCCGACCAGACGGGGGCGGTACCCGTTGGGGTTCCCGCTCCGCCGTTTTCACGCAAAAGGGCGTCGGAGCTGTCCAGGCGGGTGTCAACAGCGGCGTCCACCTTTTCGGAGAACAGGCCGTTGAGGTAGGATAGCGAAGCCAGGGGGTCCGCGGTGTCTCCGGCAGCGGCCGCCCAGACGGCGGCGGCGGCCAGCAGGCACAGCGGCAGCAGCAGGAGTATCTTTTTCCCCATGCGGGATCTCCTTTCTCCTTCGGGCCGCCCGGAGGAACCGCGGTCAGCGGTTGGCGATGCGATAGCTCAGGGTCAGCAGACTGTCGGCAAAGTGGATGTTCTCAATTTTTACGTCCGGCTGGCCGCAGGTGATCTCCACATTGGTAAAATTCCAAAAACCCCGAACACCCAAGTCAATGAGCCGGTCGGCGATCTCCTGGGCGATGGACTGGGGGAGGGTCAGTACCACCACGTCCACGCGGTGGGCGCGGATATAGTCGTCCAGCTTCTCCATGGAGTAAATCGGGACGCCGTTGACCCGGGTACCGGTGACCGAGGGGGAGACGTCAAAAGCGGCGTCCACGGTGAAACCCGCCTGGGCAAAGTGGAAATTTTGCAGCAAAGCGTGGCCGAGGTTTCCCACGCCGATCATGATGAGATGATAGTCGTTGTCCACGCCGAGGATGTGGCCGATCTCGGTGTGGAGCTCTTCCACATTATAGCCGTAGCCCTGCTGGCCGAATTCGCCGAAGCAGCTCAGGTCCTGGCGGATCTGGGAGGCGGTGATGTTCATTTCCTGGCCCAGAGAGTGGGAGGAAATACGGACCACACCCTTAGCACAGAGCTCGGTCAATTGTCGGTAGTAGCGCGGAAGCCGCCGAATCACGGCATCGGAGACGTTTTCTTTCTTCAAAACCCTCACTCCCCATCAGAAACTTGTCACAATGTTTATAGTTTAGCTCAAAAACGTCAACTTGTCAATTTTTTTAACAATCTTTTTTTGTAAAAATTTTTTGAGAAACTACTTTACAGATCGGGAAAATTCTGTTATACTACCAAAGAACTTAAGGGAAACCTGAAAATTTCATATTGTTCGGTATGCGCCCGTGGCGCAGTTGGATAGCGCGTCAGACTCCGACGTTTCTGACAACTCCGGCTGAGATACGGCGCAAGGCTCTGCAAACAGGGGTGTTGGCGGTATGGCGGAGGAAAAAACACCGTAAGTTGACTACTGTTTGACTACTATTTCTCTGGATAGCCAGAAACCCGAAAATTTTATATCGTTAGGTATGCGCCCGTGGCGCAGTTGGATAGCGCGTCAGACTCCGACTCTGAAGGCCGCTGGTTCGAATCCAGTCGGGCGTACCAAAAGCTCTAAAAACACAGTTTTTAGAGCTTTTTTGTAACTTTTCGCATTCATTTCCTAAATTTGAAAAGGAGGATTTCACTATGTCCAAATACGCCGGAACACAGACAGAGAAAAACCTGCAGGCCGCTTTCGCCGGGGAATCCCAGGCCCGGAACAAGTACACCTACTTCGCCTCCAAGGCCAAGAAAGAGGGCTTCGAGCAGATTGCCGCTCTGTTCCTGAAAACTGCTGACAACGAAAAGGAGCACGCTAAAATGTGGTTCAAGGAGTTGGAGGGAATTGGTTCCACTGCCGAGAACCTGGGAGCCGCCGCCGACGGAGAAAACTACGAATGGACAGATATGTATGAGGGCTTTGCCAAGACTGCCGAAGCGGAGGGCTTCCCCGAGCTGGCCGCGAAATTCCGGGCGGTCGGCGAAATCGAGAAGCACCACGAGGAGCGTTACCGTGCCCTGCTGAAAAACGTGGAGGCCCAGGAGGTCTTTAAGAAGAGCGAGGTCAAGGTCTGGGAGTGCCGGAACTGCGGCCATATCGTGGTTGGTGCCGCCGCACCGGAGGTCTGCCCTGTCTGCGCCCATCCCCAGGCTTACTTCGAGGTCCACGCGGAAAACTATTGAATTCATATGAATGGCGGCATGGAGCGTTGCTCCATGCCGCTTACCTATTTAGGAGTCTCTTTCATCCCTCTCGTCAGATATCCAGCCCTCGCTGGAGGGCTTCGCTGGCAGCTTTCTTGTTCTTGTCGAAGGCGTGGGTATAGATGTCCAGCGTCGTGGACGGCTGGGAGTGGCCCAGAAGGCCCGCCACCGTTGCCACGTCCGCGCCGTTTGCGATCAGCAGGCTGGCGTTGCTGTGACGGAGCGAATGCACGTTCAGCTTTTCCGGGAGGCCATTCTTTTTCAGGATTAACTTGAACCGCCAGGTGAAAGTGCTAGGCGTCATCGGCTCGTGGCTGTCATGCTTGCGGAATACGAAGTCATCTGCGGTCAGTTTTCTATTCTCGTAGGCATCCGCTTGCCAGACACATTCGCGGTAATACTCTTTCAGCAGACTTTCCATTTCAGGAGAAAAGTAGACGTAGCGGTCTCCTGCCGCCGTCTTGGTATCCTTGACGATGATATCCTCGCCCGTGATTCTTACCACGTTCCGCTGGATGCGGCTGGCTCATCAAGGGTTCACCGTCAATCGTTTTCAGGCCCGTCATGAAATCACTCCCTTCTGGTTTTGACAAAAGATAGGTAGTTATGGTAGTGTAGTGCTAATATTGGAATTGGACTTTTTGCCTATCATAACGCGCTCGTTACTCATTGTCGAGACACATTTTAATCTTGGCATTTTTAAAAGGGAGCAGACTGTCCTGTGGATTTTCAAAGTGTTCTTTCAGGATGATGGGGAGTTTTTCGAGTACGACCCTTTGGGAATGCGGGGGCCAGCCGGTACAGAGAAGGCCCTTCCCTATCTGGAAAGTCTTCTGAGTTTCCTTGAACTGGATGCAATGGGTTGGGAACCGCTGGTCCAACAGGCGGCCTTGGACCTGGGCCAGTTCCTCTCCACCGGAGACACCGCGCACACCGACCACATGATGCAGACGTTGGGAGAACTCGGTGCGCAACACATCTGCTTTCAGCTTTTGTATCTACGGTATTTCGAGCGCACGGCTGCGGGAAACCTCAAACCCAAAATGACAGGAGAACTGCGCCTGCTTTCAGGGCAGCTCACGGCGTACCAGAAACAGGCGCAGACATTCTTAGAGCGCATTTTGGATATTGACCAGGCTGGGAGAGAGGTCCAGCAAAACACAAGAGCGGCTTACTTCTTTGACCAGCCTCATGATACCGCACTCTTTCGCTTTGAGCCTATCCCCCATCAGCTTTGGTGCAACCAAAAACGGCGGCTGTGGGGAAATCCTATACTCCAACACAATCCGGGACCTGATAGACTTCTCTCTCCGAGAATGCATCCGACGGGACATTCCGGTTCGGCGCCGTAGAAACTGCGGGAGATACTTCCCCATCACCGGACGGATCACGGCGGAGTATTG
>CAOJHG010000136.1 GCA_948435975.1 uncultured Oscillibacter sp.
GGCGGTGTCCTGAAATGCGTCATGTACGCGGGCAGCGCCTCCCATCTGCGCTTCCGTCCAGGAAATGGGATGAAGGTCATTTTACAGGGCTATGTTTCCGCTTTCCTGAAAAATGGGGCCTACCAATTCTATTGCCGTGCGATGACGCCTGAGGGAGTGGGAGATCTGGCCCTGGCCTTTGAGCAGTTAAAAAACAAGCTGAGGGAGGAGGGGCTTTTCGACCAGGACCACAAAAAGCCTCTGCCCCGGTTCCCGCAGAAAATTGCCGTGGTGACTTCTTCTGCTGGAGACGCAGTGCGGGACATCATTCGCATTACAAACCGGCGCTATCCGTTGGTGAAGGTAATTGTACTGCCTGTTCAGGTCCAGGGAGACAAAGCCCCGTTGGAGATTGCCGGGGCGATTCGTTATGCCGACCGCTGGAAAATCGGAGATATCATCATTACGGGACGGGGCGGCGGGTCTATGGAAGACCTGTGGGCCTTTAATGATGAGAGGGTTGCCCGAGCCATCTATGATTCAGAGACGCCGGTGATCTCTGCGGTGGGCCACGAGCCAGATGTGACCATTGCGGACTTTGTGGCGGACGCCCGGGCCTCTACACCTTCCAATGCGGCGGAAATTGCCGTGCCGGATCAGGTGGAACTGCTGCGCTGGCTCCACAGCTCCAGCGGACGGTTGGAGCAGTCTGAGACCGCCCGGCTCGCGGTACTGCGGCAGCGGCTGGAGTCCCTGCGCGGCAAGCGAGTCATGCAGGACCACATGACCTATGTGCAGGACAAGCGGATGGAGTTGACCCACATTCAGCAGCGCCTGGGAAGTTTGTCCGATGGTCTGGTTTCCCGAAAGCAGGCAAAGTTTTCCGCGCTGGCGGCGGCGTTGGACGCGATGAGCCCCTTAAAGGTCCTAGGCCGGGGCTATGCAATGGTCCAGGGGCCGGATGGAACAATTTTGAAAACCTATCGAGACACGGCGGCAGGTGAACAGGTGACGGTCACTCTTGGAAAAGGCAGTCTGTTGTGTACTGTTGACCAGACGAACAGGGAGGAGACGGAAACATGAGCACAAATAGCGTATCGTTTGAACAGCGTATTACCCGTCTGGAGACCATTGTGTCAGCGTTGGAGAAGGGAGATGTACCACTGGCGGACTCTCTGGCCCTTTTTGAAGAAGGGACGAAGCTCATTTCCGCCTGCTCGAAGCAGTTAGATCAGGCAGAAATGCAGGTCGTGAAGCTGATGAAGGGCGCAGACGGTTCGCCGCAGGAACTGCCTTTTGAGGAGAGTAAGGAGTAAGCAATGGACTTCACAAAAGAGATGGAAGCGGCCCGCGAA
This sequence comes from uncultured Oscillibacter sp., assembly GCA_948435975.1. Taxonomy (GTDB): domain Bacteria; phylum Bacillota; class Clostridia; order Oscillospirales; family Oscillospiraceae; genus Oscillibacter. Next base: position 1,335 of record CAOJHG010000136.1, read on the forward strand.
CTGATAGAGGCCCGTTTGAAGGAATTTTTCCTCCCTGATACCGGACTGGCTGCGGCCATGCGCTACAGTCTCCTGGCAGGAGGGAAACGCATCCGGCCTGTCCTGACTATGAAATTCTGTGAGGCGGCGGGCGGAACACTTGATGAGGCCCTGGATTTTGCCTGCGGCGTGGAGATGCTGCACACCTATTCTCTGATACACGATGACCTGCCCTGCATGGACAACGACAGCCTACGCCGGGGCAAGCCCACAAACCACAAGGTCTTTGGCGAGTGTACCGCTACGCTGGCGGGAGACGCTTTACAGGCTGCGGCCTTTCATACAGTGCTGTCGGCTGGCGGACAATGGGATTCCAGAGGCAGTGCGGCCAGAGTCTGGGCGGCAAAGATTCTGGCAGAGGCCGCTGGCATTCAAGGCATGTGCGCTGGACAGTATTGGGATACGGTGCATGGCGGACAGCCCCATACAGAGGAAGAGCTGACAGAGATCAACGACAAGAAGACCGGGGCGCTGCTGCGGGCGGCCTGCATGCTTGGCGTAGCAGCCTCCTTTGGCCGCCGGTTCGTGGAGGAATCCTGCATGGACGCCGCCAGGGACTACGCCACCAATTTGGGCCTGGCTTTTCAGATTCGGGATGATATCTTGGATGAAATTTCTACAACTGGTGAGTTGGGAAAGACAATTGGTTCAGATGCGGCTAACCACAAAACTACCTATTTGACACTTTTATGAAAAGATGCCTGTAAAGCAAAAGTCCTTTTCTATACGAAACAGGCAAAAACTGCACTGAACAAGGGCGTTTGGACAGGCGGGACGGAATTTCTGCGAACTCTGGCAGATCATCTTGCGGAGCGCAGGGCCTGATGACAGGAAAAAGATGTATAAATTCCAGTAAAACTGTGATAGAATTGTATTGAACAGCAAAAAGAGGGATGACCCGTGGCAAAGAGCATCTTACATACCATTGAACAGAACCGTGACAGCTTTTCCAGAGGGCAGAAGCGGATTGCGGATTACATTCTGGAAAATTATGACGAAGCAGCCTCCATGACAGCAAGCCGTTTAGGCCGTTTGGCAGGCGTCAGCGAATCTACAGTAGTGCGCTTCGCCTCCGAACTGGGCTACGATGGTTACCCAGGAATGCAGCGGGCCCTACAAGAAATGCGCCGGAGCTGTCTGACCTCTACTCAACGCATCAAAGCAGCGGAAGAGATTCTTTCCAGTCAAGATCTCCTGGGTTCCATCCTCCAGTCCGATATCGACAAGCTGCGGCAGGTAGTCAATGAGGCCGACCGGGGAGAATTCAACAAGGTGGTGGACCGCATTCGAGCGGCGCGCCACATCTATATCCTGGGCGTTCGTTCCTCCTCGTTTGTGGCGGGCTACCTTAATTTCTATATGCACCTCTTGTTTGAGAACGTGACTTTAGTGCAGTCTAATGCGGCAGGGGAAATCTTAGAGCAGCTCTTCCGTATTGGTAAGCCGGATGTGATGATTGCCATTAGCTTCCCCCGGTATTCTAAAGTCACGATGAACACAGTGAAGTTTGCACGGGACCGCGGGGCAGGTATCATTGCAATCACAGATAACACGCTGTCCCCGGTTTACCAGATGTCGGACGCGGCTCTGCTGGCCCCTTGTGAGATGATTTCTTTTGTAGATTCTATGGTGGCGCCGCTGTCGCTGATTAACGCATTGCTGGTAGCGCTGGCAAAATGCGGCGGGGAGGACGTGTCCGCTACCTTCGCTGAACTGGAAAACATCTGGAATGAATACAGCGTGTTTGGGAAAATGGATGATGAGTAAAGATATTTTAGTAATCGGCGGCGGGGCTGCTGGGATGATGGCCGCAATCTCTGCTGCGGAGTTGGGGGCGTCCGTCACTCTGCTGGAACCGAATGAGCGCCTTGGGAAGAAGCTGAATATCACTGGAAAGGGCCGCTGCAACGTGACCAACAACGCCGGGCTGGAAGAGCTCATGGCAAACATTCCCCGTAATGGAAAATTCCTTTACAGTGCTTTTTCCCGCTTTGACGGACGGGATGCAATGATTTTTTTTGAGGATTTGGGCGTTCCCTTGAAGACAGAGCGGGGAAACCGGGTGTTCCCAGTGTCCGATAGAGCTTTCGACATCAGCAGCGCATTGGAGCGGCGAATGCGAACGCTTGGTGTGTGTGTCGTGCGGGATCGGGCCTTGTCTCTGAAAATTGCAGATGGCACAGTTTGCGGTGCAGTGGGGGAAAAGGACTCCTATTCCGCTGGCGCGGTCATTTTGGCTACCGGCGGTGTATCCTATCCTGCCACCGGTTCCACAGGAGACGGGCATCATATGGCGGAGGCGGCAGGGCACACGATAATGCCTCTCCGTGGCTCCCTAGTTCCCCTGCGGGACTTTGGTGTTGGAAAAGAACTGCAAGGACTCAGCCTGCGGAATGTGGGCCTAACGGTCTTTGAGAACAGCAAGAAAATTTACACGGATTTTGGTGAGATGGTTTTTACTCACTTTGGTGTCAGCGGGCCGTTGATTCTATCTGCCTCCGCCCATATGCGGCACTTTGGGGAGAAGGCGTATCATCTGGAGATTGACTTGAAGCCCGCCTTAGATGAACAGGTCCTAGACAAGCGACTGCTGGGGGATTTCGAAAAATACTGCAACCACGATTTCTGCAACGCTCTGGACGATTTGCTGCCCAAAAAGATCATTCCAGCAATAATCCGGGCTTCCGGCATTGCTCCCCGCCAAAAAGTCCATGATATCACGCGGGAACAGCGGAAGGGCCTCCTGCAAGTTTTGAAGCATTTTCCTGTCGTGATTGCAGGCCTCTGTCCAGTAGAGGAAGCCATTATCACCTCTGGTGGCATAAAGGTGGGAGAAATCCAGCCAACTACTATGGAATCAAAACGTGTAAAGGGACTTTACTTCGCAGGGGAGATTATCGACACAGATGCTTATACCGGCGGCTTTAACCTGCAAATTGCTTGGGCGACAGGACGCGCCGCAGGCCAATCTGCTGCGGGAAGAGAAGAATAAACAGTATCAGCATGAGGGTGGGAGTTGACCGCATGAGTACCATTCGCATTGCTATTGACGGCCCATCCGGCGCAGGAAAGAGCACCTTGGCGAAAGCCGCGGCTGGGGCGCTGGGCTATCTATATGTGGACACTGGAGCAATCTACCGCACCATTGGCCTTCACATTTTGAAGGAAGGCGTGGACCCTGAAAATGAGGAGGCAGTATCAGCCCAGCTTCCCCGGCTTCAGATTGACCTGCGCTATGACGGCGGGCAGCAGCGGATGTTCCTGAACGGCGAGGATGTATCGGAGGAGATCCGCTTGCCGGAGGTGTCTCACTATACTTCTGCTGTCTCCGCTCTGCCGCTTGTTCGAAAATTCCTTCTGGAGATGCAGCGAGAATTGGCTCGAAAAAATAACGTCATCATGGACGGGCGGGACATCGGGACAGTTGTGCTGCCGGATGCAGAAGTAAAAATCTTTTTGACGGCCTCCTCTCAAGCCCGGGCACAGAGGCGGATGCTGGAATTGGAACGCCGGAAGACGCCGCAGCCCTACAAGGACGTTCTGCGGGAAATCGAAGAGCGGGATTTTCGGGATACCCATCGAGACGCCGCCCCCCTTCGGCAGGCAGAGGACGCTGTGTTGCTGGATACTACCGAACTGAACTTCCAGGAGAGCAAAGCGGCGCTTCTGCAAATCATCCGGGAAAGGACGGACCCATGAGATGAAGCCATTCAATCGCTTGTTTATCTTTATTTATTATGTAGTGGGCTTCATCGCCAGCCTCCTGCACCCGACTACCGTGGAAGGCATGGAAAAATTGCCGAAAAGTGGAGTGCTTTTATGTCCCAACCATGCCAGTAATTGGGACCCCATCCTGATCGCTCTGAAACTGCCTATCAATTTCCGCCTCCGCATCATGGCAAAGGAGGAGCTTTTCAAAAATCCCCTGCTTGGCTGGCTGCTGCGGAAGGTCGGGGCATTCCCAGTCAGCCGGGGGAACAATGATATCAGTTCTATCAAAACTTCCATACAGTCGATCAAAGATGGCGATAACCTGCTGATCTTTCCGGAAGGAACTACGATTCACAATGGCATCGGCTTTGCGGATGGTCTGCCTGCTCATGCCAAGTCCGGCGTTGCGATGATTGGCGTAAGGACTGGAGCAACGCTGGTCCCAGTGTTCGTAGATGGAGAGAAGAAGCTGTTTCACCGAACACGCATTATTTTCGGCGAGCCTTACGAGCCCCACTACACCGGAAGACGGGGGACCTCTGAGGAGATGCAGAAAATTGCAGACGACATCCTGGAGGCCGCCTATGCCCTGGGCGGTCAGAGCGTTGGGGGAGGGCCGCTGTGCAAGTGATTCTTGCGAAAAGCGCTGGGTTCTGCTATGGCGTGCAGCGAGCGGTGGCATTAGCCCATGAAACTGCGGAAACGTGTGGAAGCTGCTGGATGCTGGGGGACCTGATCCACAACTCCTATGTTGTAGAAGACTTGGCCAGGACCGGAATAAAGAAGGCGTCCAGCCCAGAAGAACTACAGGCAGGAGATGTAGTGCTCATACGCTCTCATGGGGAGAGGAAGGATATTCTGGAACTTCTGGAGGCCAGGGGGGTGCGCTGTGTGGACGCGACATGCCCCAATGTCCGCCGCATTCAGCATCTTGTGGCCCAGGCAGAGGAGGAAGGGCGGCGCCCTATTATCATTGGCGAACCAACGCATCCTGAGGTGGCCGGAATCGCAAGCTGGTGCCGCTATCCCTTGGTGCTCAATGGTCCAGAGGCTGTGCACCAATGCCTGAAAGATGGGATTTTAACTTCGAAAACGCCCTTGACAGTAGTGGCGCAGACCACCTGTATTCGTGAACTTTTTGAAACTTCTTGGAAAATCATAA
>CAOJHG010000137.1 GCA_948435975.1 uncultured Oscillibacter sp.
CTTCCATATCGCTCATGTACTGCTCAATCATCTCATCCTGCTTCTGGTTGTTGAACAGGCCGGCCTCGTCGCCAGTCTCGCAGAGGATGGTCTGCTGCTCTTCGGTGAGGCTCTGGAACCAGGACTCAGAAGTAATCCACTGGACAGGCATACGGATATAGTCGATCATGGTGATGTACTTGGCAACTTCATAGTAAGCCTGGCCATAGAGGGTTGCCATGGGGTTCTCCATACCGTCGATGGTGCCCAGCTGCGTGGCGGTGTAAACGTCGCCCAAGGCCATGGCGGTGGGAGCGGCGCCCATTTCCTCCCAGGTCTTCATCTGCATCACATTGTTGGGGGTGCGGATAATCATGCCGGAGAGATCCTCCAGAGTGCGGACGGGGGCGGTGGTCATAAGCTCCCGGACACCGTAAGCCCAGTTCGCGGTAACAATGCGCAGGCCGTTGTCCACCAGCAAATCAATCTGAGAATCCCACCAATCGGTTTCCAGCAGCTTGAAGAACTGATCCCAGTCATCGTAGATGTAAGGAGCGGAGGTGATGCTCAATTCAGGTGCGCCGTAATCCGCCCAGAAGGAGCCGTCGCCGATGTGGATAATGCCCTCGCCCATCTGCATCTGGTCCACCAGGTCAGTCTTGCTGCCAAGCTGGCTGGAGGGGAAAAGCTGCACTTCCATGGTGCCGTTGCTGCGCTCCTCAATCAAGCGGGCCCATTCGTTGCAGGCCAGGTCCGTGGGCTCGCCGGGATTGTTCTCATAGGCGATCTGAACTACGACGGTATCTCCGCCGCCGGTGGTGTTTGCGTCTCCGCCCGAGCTGCCGGACCCGCTGCCGTCCGAACCGCCGTTAGCGCCGCCGGAGCCGCCGCAGGCTGTGAGGCCGGCGATCATCGCGCAGGCCATCAGCATTGCAAAAGTCTTCCGCATCTTGTTCATCCTTCATAATCTCCTTTTTTGTTCTATAAATTCCCGGCGATATACCGGTAATTCACGCAAGCAGGGTCGATTTCAGAAATCCAAGGCTTTCATAGGTGAGATCTCTGGAATTGATGACATGCTCCCTGGCCAGCTTTTCTGTCAGCTCCTTATCGTTGGAAAGCATGGCGTCCAAAATAGCCACATGTTCCCGCAGGGAGAACCGGACCTGCGCAGGATTCCGCTCTGTTTTCAGCCTAACACGGCGGTCATTCTCATAAATCCGCCGCAGGGAGCTGCGCAGAAAGCTGTTGGAACAGTATGACGCAATCACTGTATGAAGCTCCGTATCCAACGCCATGACAGCGCGGATATCCGTTTTTTCCAGGAGCGGATGTTCTTCCAACAGGCGGCGCCGCAGATCCTTCATCCACTCATGGGGCGCGGCGTCCACTGCGCTCCGTGTGATGAAGGGTTCAATCAGGAGCCGGGTCTCGTACAAATCCCGTACAATCTCCATGGTCATGTCTGTGACAAAAGTCCCCTTCCTGGGGTACGTTTTGACAAAGCCATCGTCCTCCAGATGCTTGATGGCCTCATGTATGGGAGTGCGGCTGATCCCCAGCTTCTCCTGGAGCTGCTTTTCAGAGATATCAGAATTAGGAGGAAGCTGTCCAGTAAGGATCATTTCTTTGATGCTCTCATAAGCAGTCTGGCTTTTCGCAATCATTTCCTATGTCCTATTCTCAGTATGTTCAGTTGATATTTCAGTAAAACGCTTCTTGCATTTATCTGATATATCAGATGTATTTCTCCATTATAATTGCATATTTCCGAAGAGAATACAATACACATTTTCGCTAAAGATTTAACAAATTCTCCGTCATTTTGTCAAGAACACATCCTTTGCCATGGCCTTATCTGAAATAATAAATTCCGGCCTGCACAATAAAGAAATTTATATGGCACTCCCGCCGCTGCTTGCATATTTGGGCGCTTTTCGGTACAATAAATTTTTAATCCTTCTCTTTAGAAGCAAAAATAGTTTCGGGAACAGGAGGCGGCCATGAACCTCAGCCAGCTTCGCTTCTTCACCGCCATTGCGGAAACCGGCAGCCTGTCCGCCGCTGCAAGAAAAATGAACGTCTCTCAGCCGGCCCTGAGCAAATACCTGTCCGAGCTGGAGCAGGGCCTGGGTCTAAAGCTCTTTTACCGTTTTAAGGGAAAAATGCGCCTTACCGCCGCCGGGTGCGTTTATATTGCCTCCGCAAACCGGATTTTGGAAATCGAGCAGTCCACCATCAACACCATCCAGAATTTGAACACGGTCAACCAGCCTCTTTATATCGGCGGTACGCCTCATGAGGGAGAAGAAACCATCGCGCAGATTTATCCAATCCTCAAAAGAGTCTATCCTCAATACGACCTGCGGCTCATTGAGGGCTATACCCAGTTTCTCTACCAGCTAATTCACAATGGGGAGGCAGATTTCGCTCTGACCACATATCTGCAAACCAGCCTGGACGTGGAATTCCTTCCGCTGTTTGAGCAGGAACTTGTATTGTGTGTTCCCAGCTATTACCGTCCGCCGCCAGAGGATTTCAGCAGCGCATTGGTGGACTTGCAGGACTTTGCAAAAATCCCCTTCGTCGCTATGAACCTGGACACCTCCATTGGCACCGTGAGCCGTCAGCTCCTGGAATCCGAGGGGATCGACCCGCTGATTGTCTATTCCTCTGACAGCAGCTATATGGTACACGAAATGATCCTTGCAGGCGCAGGGGGCGGCCTCCTTCCTATCAAGATGATGCGGGAAACCAGCCGCGCCAATTATTTCCGCCTCAAGCGCACGGCCTTTGTTCAGTATGGTTTGATTACGAAAAAGAACCATGTCTTCTGCGATGCGGAACGCTACATTATCTACCTTCTTCTCAAGCGCGAGGAAGGTGTGAACTACATCCGCTTCTGCCAAAGCCCACAGGTCAACGCTATCTTGGAGGAGCATGATCATTTGGGCGGCGCTTTTTCAGGAGGACTGCTATGAATACAAAAACAATGGAAAATCTCCTGGCAGTGGCAGACAAAAAAAGCGTTTCCAAGGCGGCTGAGCTGCTCTACATGTCCCAGCCCACCCTGTCCAGGAGCATCCGAAGCGCGGAAAAGGAACTGGGCTTCAAGCTGTTTTGTTATGAGCAACGGCAGATGAACCTCACAGATGCGGGAATCATCTATATCAACGGCGTCAAAGCTATCCTGGCAGAAAAGCAGGCCATGGAAAAAAAGCTGGCGGAGCTGAAGGACGAGTCCAGGCAGCAGGTCCGTCTGTTGGTGCCGCCGGACGAATACGCCTTTGTTGCGCGTTATATACTGCCAGATTTTCAAGAGGCTGTCCCTCACACCGAGCTGCTTTTGATGGAAAATTCCCAGGAGCTGGCAATGGAATATCTGATGGCTGGTCTGGCGGATTTAGTCCTGACCACTTCGGCGGCGGCGATTCAAAACGGGTTGGAACAGCAGATTTTATATGATGACGAAATCGTTTTAGCCCTTCCGCTCTCCTGGATGCCGCCAGGGACCTTCTCCCTTACAGACTTGGCAGACAAGTGCTTTCTGCTCACCTCCCTGGAGAATAGCTGGGCCCTGCTGGAGTCCGACATCCTCCGGCAGCACGGCTTTACACCCAAAATCGTCCGGGAGGTCAGCGGATGCCCTGCCGCCTTACGCATGACGGTTTCCGGCTGCGGCGTATCCTTTCTTCCCCGCAGGCTGGCGCAGATGCACGAGGGCCGCATCGCTTTCCAATCCCTGTCCCCGCCCTACCGCTACCAGCGCTGCGCCGCCTACCCCAAGTCCCCGCGGCTGACAAAGGCGGCCAAACGGCTGGTGGACATCCTGGCGTCCCACTACCCGAAGTATGACCACTACCTGTCAATGCTGCGCAAGGAAGAATCCTCTTGGCGGGGCCCTTCAGCTCCCTTTTGAACGCTTCCCCGGTCAATGCCTGGATGGCTGAAAAGCTGTCCAGGCATTTCTATCTATAACCAATCTGCATAATTTCTATAAGGAAATTCGGATTGCTGGCAGTTTCATTTCTCATTATACTATCATTAGTTACATCGGAAAGGGAAAGTGAGGTGCATTTTTTTGTGAAAAAAGCAACCCAGGAACAGCTCATTCAAATCTGTGAGCAAAAGCGGAAGCTCTTCCGGATCAAGAACGAATCTATTACCCTGGAGGCCCCCGCGCCAGAGGGAACAGTCTTGTGCGAGGAGCGGTTTGAGTCCCTGACCGGCGCGGCGGATACCCGGCTCCAGCTCTATACGCCCAGGGACAAGGCTGGAGAGGTCCTCCCCCTCTATACCGTAATGCACGGCGGCGGCTTTATCTGCGGCAGCAGCAATTTCGATGATAAGTACGTCCGTTTGACCGCGCTGAACGTGGGGTGCAGGGTAATGTCCGTGGACTACCGCTTAGCGCCGGAGTTCCGCTTCCCCTACCAGCTAGAGGAGTGCTACGCGGCAATCAAGTGGGCCGTTTCCAACGCGGAGGCTCTGCGCATTGACCCAAGCCGCATCATGGTGGGCGGACACAGCGCCGGGGCCGGCCTATCGGTGGGCGTATGCCTCCTGGCCAGGCAGCGGAAGGAATTCACCCTCTGCGGCCAGGTGCTGGACTATCCGCCGGTAGACCTCCAAGGGCCCAATCTCATGGAGACGATTCCAAAAGGACAGTGAAGCCTTTTTCAACACCTGTTACTTAAAAAATGAGCGGGACCGTTTCGACCCCCTGGCTTCCCCGGTCATAGTGAAGGACTGCGCTGGACTGCCCCCCGCCATCCTCATACTCGCCGAACATGACAGCCTGTCCCCGGCGGCGATGGAGTATGCGGAACACCTGCGCTCCAGCGGCGTACGGGCGGATGTCCATGTAATGAAGGACTGCTGCCACGGCTTTATGACACTGCCGATGCACGGCACAAAAGAAGGATTCTGTGAGGGCTGGGCCAAGCGCTGGGCCTTCATGAAAGAGTTATACTTTTTTTAAGGATGAAAAGGAGATCATAAAGATGAAACACTATATCTGGAAAAAGCTGGCGGCGCTGGCCGTCTCCGCAGCTCTCATCACCGGTCTGACTGCCTGCGGCGGGTCCTCCTCTAACGGTTCCAGCGGGTCTTCTGGCAGCTCTGAGAACGGGTCCGGCGGCGAGGCCATGACCATCACCGTTGCCAACAGCCTTTTTGCCGACAGCCCCGAAAATGTGAACCTGGAAATTTTCAAGCAGACCTTGAGCGAAGCCACTGACGGCCGTATTACAGTTCAGATCTACCCCAACAGCGAGCTGGGCGGCGACGCGACCAACATCGAGAGCGTACAGAACGGCAATGTCACCATGACCTTCGGCGCCACCGCCACCATGGCAAACTATGTGCCTGAGCTGGAGATGTTCGACCTCCCCTTCCTCTTTGAAGATGTGAACGACGCCGCCAAGATTCTGGCCGATGAGGACTTCTCCGCCGCTCTCGACGGCTATTACCGGGATAAGGGCTTCCACCTGGCCGGCGCTTCCATTCCCGGCTTCCGCTGGATGACCAGTTCCAAGCCGATTCAGTCCTATGACGATATGAAGGGCCTGAAAATCCGCACCATGGAGAGCCAGAATCACACCACCCTTTGGAACTCTGTGGGCTGCAACGCTACTCCCATGTCCGGTGCAGAGCTCTTTACCGCTCTCCAGCAGGGTACCGTGGAGGGTCAGGAGAATCCCATCAGCGTCATCCAGAACGGCAACATCTACGAGGTCAACAGCTACCTGATCGACACCCGCCATGTAATGACGCCCACCGCCTGGATTGTAAACGCTGGCTGGTATGACGGCCTGTCTGACGAAGACCGCGCCCTGTTTGACAGCCCAAACCACTACGGACAACGCCGAGCAGGAGGCCCAGCAGATCCAGACCCTGCAAGACGAAGGCATGACCCTTGTGGTTCCTGACGGCGCCTGGCGCGCCTCCATGAAATCCGCAGTTGGCGCCAGCGTAGAAGACCTGGTCCGCGCTGACATCGGCGACGAGCTGGTGGACGCCCTGATGTCGGCAGTCGGTGAATAAACCGTCAGACAGCAGAGATATCATTCACACTGACGCAGAGGCGTAGTGAGGGGATCAATACGCCTTTGCTTGAAAGGAGAGGCTTCCACCATGAAAAACACTCTGAAATGGCTGGACGAGAATCTGGAACTGCTGATCTGCTCAATTCTGACGGTTCTGCTGGCCTGCTGCATGATTCTTCAGGTATTCTGCCGCTATGTGCTGAACAA
>CAOJHG010000138.1 GCA_948435975.1 uncultured Oscillibacter sp.
TTCCTTGCGGGGAACTCGCCGAAGCCGTCGGTGAAATAAATCAGGCCCTTCAGGTTTGTGAACTCTTTCTGCCGCCGCAGCTCATCCACATAGGCGAACACAGGCCGGAAGTCTGTTCCGCCAAAGCCATTGAGCTGCATGGTTTTCAGGTATTCGTCAAACTCCTCCTGACTGGTGATCTTTGTATCCTCCTGAATGTCCGTGTCACACTGGAGGATATGAATGTTGATCTTCGAGAAAAAGCTTTCTGTAGATTTCAGGATGTTGTAGGTCTTCTGGACGAATTTCTGAACCAATTCCCCCGCTACGGACCCGGAGGTATCAATGGCGATGACAAACTCCCGGATGCGCTTTACATCCCGGTACTCCAAGGGCTCGATCAAGGGCATGTTCTCGTAGAGCTTCAAGCCGTAGGTATAGAAGATATAGTCGAATTCGTCCGGGTTCAGCTTCATGACCTCCCCGCGGACGGCGAACTTTTTCAGAAAAGCTGTGTAGTCATACTTCTCCCGGTTCACGGCTTTCAGATTCTGTGTGAGCGCACCCGCCCGGTCCCCCTGCCGCTTGGAAAAGGTCTCCAGGTCCATCTGCATCCGCCGGGCGATATTCTTCCACTGCCGCTCCATCGCGGGAGGGGAAATTCCGCCCTTTTCACCCTCTTCACCGTGGGAGCAGCCCGGCCGGACAAGCCGCTTTGCCTGGCCGGAGGCACCGCCTGCGGGCTTGGGCGGGAGATACCATGGCATGTGGTCATCTCCCCAGAAGAGCTCCTTCAAATCCTCCAGAGCAGAGGGCGGGTGATCCTGATACCAGCGGTAGACCGTTTCCGCCGTCACCCGCTTCAAGTTTCCCCGGAGCTCTGCCAGAACCGCTTCCTGCCGCCGCTGCCGGTCGCAGGAGACGCAGGCCAAACCTAAGCTGTTGATGACCTCCTCCACAGCAACATCACAGGACAAGTCCCACAGCTCCCGATCCACCAAGGTATGCACATACATATGGCGAAAGACACAGTGCATGACCAAATGCAGATAGTCCCGCACCGCTGCTTCCCGTTCCTCCCGGTAGCGCAGAAGCACATGACGGGCACTGTAGTAAAGCTGCTTTCCGTTGGTGGCAAACCGGATAGGCCCGGGCGTCAAATCAAACTGACTCAAAGCCCTGTCCAAAAACCGCAGATTCACTAAGAGAGTATTCCGTGACAGCGTCAGCACCTCTTTGGCCAGACTTTCCACTTCCTGCTGTTCCATGCCGCTCCTCCTCCATGGCAGTTTTTTTACAACTGTTCAACTCCATTATACAGCCTTCCACAAAAAACTCAAGGAGCTTTCTCTTCAGCCGTTCTTCCCAAAACGCGGAAAACCGGCGGGAGGTCCATTCTCCCACCGGCTTTCGTTCGGCTGTTTATTATTTCGTCATGCAGAGCTCGTCCTTCGTTACCTTGATCTGGCCTTCCTCCACACCCAGGCGGGCGGTGTCTCCCTCCTTCAAGGTGCCGTCCAGCATCCGTTCCGCTACGGCGTCCTCCACCTGGCTCTGAATGCAGCGGCGCAGAGGACGGGCGCCATATTTGGGATCAAAGCCCTTCTTTGCCAGCTCTACCACCGCTTCGTCACTGGTCTCCAGGTGCAGGCCCATAGTCTCCATCCGGGCTGCCACCGTCTCCAGCATCCGCCGCGCTACCGCACGAATGTCCTCTTCGTTCAGGGCGCGGAATACGATGATGTCGTCGATCCGGTTCAGGAACTCCGGGCGGAAGGTCTGGCGCAGCTCGGCCATAACGGCCTCCTTTGCCCTTTGGAATTTTGCCTCAGCGTCTGCGGACTCCTCCCCGCCTGCGGAAAAGCCCAAACGGTTCCCGGCGGCGGTCAGGCTCTTTGCGCCGATGTTGCTGGTCATGACAATAACGCTGTTCTTGAAGTCCACCGTCCGGCCCTGGGAATCCGTAATACGTCCATCGTCCAGAATCTGGAGCAGCACGTTCCACACGTCCTCATGGGCCTTTTCGATCTCGTCAAAGAGCACAACGGAATACGGCTTCCGGCGGACCTTCTCCGTCAGTTGGCCGCCCTCGTCGTAGCCCACGTAGCCCGGAGGGGAACCAATCAGGCGGGAGACCGTGTGGCGCTCCATATATTCGGACATGTCAATACGAATCATCGCGGCCTCGTCGCCGAACATGGCCTCCGCCAGAGACTTGCAGAGTTCCGTCTTGCCTACGCCCGTAGGTCCCAGGAACAGGAAGGAGCCAATAGGCCGCTTGGGGTCCTTGAGTCCCACACGTCCCCGGCGAATGGCCCTGGCAACCGCCTGGACCGCTTCATCCTGGCCCACTACCCGCTGATGGAGAACCTCCTCCATCCGAAGCAGGCGGGCTCCCTCGTCCTCCGTCAGACGGGTGACGGGAATGCCAGTCCAGTTGGAAACCACCGCCGCAATGTCCTCCGCCGATACCGGACGGTGCTGGCGGCCGCTGCTCCGGCGCTTGTCCCGCTCAATCTCCACCTGCTCCTGATAATCCCGCTCGATGTCCCGCAGCTTGGCCGCCGTCTCATAATCCTGATTTTCGATGGCAGCTTCCTTATCCTTGGACAAGGCGGCGATTTTTTCCTCCAGACTTTTCAGCTCAGGGGAGATCTCTTCCTCCTCCATCCGGACCCGAGAGGCGGCCTCGTCCATCAGGTCAATGGCCTTGTCGGGCAGGAAACGGTCGTTGATATACCGGCTGGACAAGTTTACCGCCGCCTCCAGGGCCTCATCTGTAATCTGAAGCCTGTGGTGCTGCTCGTATCTTCCACGCAGGCCCTTCAAAATCTCCAGGCTGGCTTCCTGGCTGGGCTCGCCAACCTGCACCGGCTGAAAGCGGCGTTCCAAAGCGGCGTCCTTCTCGATATGCTTCCGGTACTCGTTCAGGGTAGTCGCGCCAATAACCCGGATTTCTCCGCGGCCCAGGGCGGGCTTGATAATGTTGGCGGCGTCTACGGCTCCCTCGGCGCTGCCCGCTCCCACGATGGTATGAAGCTCGTCAATGAAGAGGATGATATCCCCGGCTTTCCGGACCTCCTCCAAGGCTTTCTTGATGCGCTCCTCGAACTCGCCCCGATACTTGGTCCCCGCTATCATGCCGGAGAGGTCCAGGGAGAGGATGCGCTTGTCCAGCAGATCGTCCGGCACATCGCCCATAACAATCTTCCGGGACAGTCCCTCGGCAATGGCGGTCTTTCCCACGCCGGGCTCGCCGATGAGGCAGGGATTGTTCTTCGTCCGGCGGGAGAGAATTTGGATGACACGCTGAATCTCCGTATCCCGGCCAATCACCGGGTCCAGCTTTCCCGCACGGGCGTCGGCTGTCAGGTCCCGCGTGAATTCCCGCAGGGTCTTGCCTGCGCCGCCGCTCCTGCCGGACTCCTCCTTTCCAGAGACAGCCTTTGCCTGGCCGCTTCCAGAGGCAAAATTGGGATCGTTCATCTTCTCCATCAAGGCGCTGTACAGTCTCCGGGCATCCACGCCCGCAACCCGCAGGATACGGACCGCCATGTTATTTCCCTCCCGGAGAAGGCCCGCCAGAAGGTGCTCGGTCCCCACCCGGGCGCTCTTTCCCCGGATGGCGTCCTCCATGGCAATCTCCACCACCCGGCGGGCGCGGGGGGTCAGGCCCTGGGCAGGATTGCCGCCGGGAAGTCCCACGCCCACGCTCTTTTTGATGATCGACACGATCATGCTGTCCGTCAGGCCCGCCTCAGCCAGCACCATATTGGCCGCGCAGTTCTCCACCCGGATCATGCCCAGCAGCAGGTGTTCGGTGCCTACGTAGCCATGGCCCAGCTCGCCCGCCGCTTCCTGGCTCAAGCGCAGAGTCTCCTCGGCCTGAGGGGTAAATTTCTTTTCATTCATAGATGCCGCACATCCTTTCTTCGTCCATTGCGCTCCTCTTCCAAACGGGAGCGCAGTCCTGTTCGTTCACGCGTCCGCCTGCTTCGCTTCCAGGGCGTGGATCTCATCCCGAAGCTCTGCGGCCCGCTCAAAGTTCTCCTGCTGAATGGCACGCCGCAACTCCATCCGCAGGGCGTTCAGCTTTCGCTCCTGGGAAAAGCGGTCCTGTTCCTTCTGGTCCACCAGGTCTTCCTGCTGCTGCGTCTGTCCTGCCGGGGCTCCCAGGGCGGGCATGTCAGTGAAGAAATCGTCGAAGGGGTCCTCCAGCATCCGGCTCATGCGGTCCAGCAGGGAATAATGCGGAGTGAAAAAGTCCTCCAGAAATCCGCCGCCGAAGAAGTTCTGCATCATCTGTTGGCTCTGGGCCGCGAAGCGCTGCGTATAGCCCAGCTTTTCGGCGCACTCGCTGCAAAGATGCTTCTCAGTGACATGGCCGTTGACGTTGCTCTGGTAAACAAAGGTAACTTCATTCTTACCGCAATTCTCGCATTTCATAATCAAGACCTCCATTTATCTATAAGTTTGAATAGAAAACAAATGAACACTTTGCTATGCTATTTTATAAAAAATTGTTTCTCTTGATTCTCCGGACAGTCCGCCGTTCGCTGGGAAAAGGAGGAAGCCGTCCGGGCGTCCTATCACACCTGCAAAATCAGGACATTCCGTAAAATATCCGCCCGGACGGTGTTCCGCAGCTCCCGGGGCACCGCAGTCAGGGCTTTGTCTCCCAACGCCGCCAGGAGGGTCCGTCCAAGGTCCTCCTCCAGCGCCCCGGACTGTGCCAGATTGCTGAGGATCGCTCTTGCGGAAGGGAGGTCCATCTCTGAGCCAAGGGAGTTAATCACGTGCATCAGCAGTGTTTCCCGGTCTACCTGGACTCTTGTGATGCGGATATACCCGTTTCCTCCCCGCCGGCTCTCCACGATGTATCCCCGTTCCGGAGAGAACCGGGTGGACATCACATAATTGATCTGGCTGGGCACACAGTTGAACCGCTGGGCCAGGTCGCTTCGCTGGACCTCTAGCACCCCGTTCCCCGTCTCATCCAGACACTGCTGGAGAAAACTGGCAATCAAATCGGAAATTCCCATGGCGTCCTTCCTTTCTCTCTGCCGGGTCATTTGACTTTGACTTTCTTTGACTTTCGAGCCTAGGGTTAGTATACCACGCCTGTTTCAAAAGTCAAGGGGTCTGTTTGACTTTTCCTGACCAAAGATGAAAACAATTTATGAACAGTTAGCCGCAACAAACTCCCGTTTCCCCATGATTTGCGCCATTTTTGAAAATTTTCCTGTTATTATTTTAACAACCCCCTTGCATTTTTCAAAATCTATGCTACAATGAAGCTACAATTCTAATGGAGGTGCTTCCGAATGGCTTACAAAATCACTTCTGCCTGTGTGAGCTGCGGTTCCTGCGCGGACGCTTGCCCTGCCGGCGCTATCAGCCAGGGCGATGATGCTTATGTCATCGACGCCGCTGCTTGCCTGGACTGCGGTTCTTGCTGCGACAGCTGCCCCAACAGCGCCATTGTCCCCGAGGACTAATCAGGGATACATAAAATCCCGCGAGTTGCGTGCTCGCGGGGTTTTTTGTTTTCTCTTATTTATAATGTGCGTTTGAAATCCAAATAGCGGCTCCCTTGAAACGTCAGGCTCCCTCTGTCCCCCTCCGCCAGTTGGCCGTACTCTGTACCGCTTACCCGCAGTTCCATCCGGTCCCCGCTGTCCACCTGGAACGTTGCGTAATAGCTGGTGGAAGCGGAAGTGTCCCCATGTCCGCCGCTGACCTGTGTGCGTTTTGCCACAACAGAGGCCGGGACTGTCAGCCTGGGAGAATTGTTGTCTTTTTTCCATTGGCCCAGGCTCTTGAGAATCACGATAATCACAATTACAATCATGGAAACAATTAAAACGGCCATCACGCCCCAGATCACGCCGAACATGCTAAATCCATTGTACATACAAGCATCTCCTCTCTCGTTCAACAGTATACCACAACCTCCCAATCCCTGCAAGCTGAATTGACAGGGCGGTATTTCTGGTGTAAAATTTCCGGCAGCAGTAAAGTTTGCTTTTGTATGTGTATCCCGCATTAGGAGGAAGATTTTATGGAGCATTGGGAGGCCATCCACCCTGGCGGCTTCCGCTTTGTATGGGATGACAGCCTGTTCCGCCCAGGCACGGATACTTTCCTTCTTTCCTCCCTTCCCCGCCTCAGGCCCGGCCTGCGGGTCTGTGACTTGGGCTGCGGGAC
>CAOJHG010000139.1 GCA_948435975.1 uncultured Oscillibacter sp.
CCAGGCGGTTCAGGTAGGTGGCGATCCGCTGTGCGCCAAAGCCCTCGTTGACGTATTTCTCAAAGATGATACGCACAACAGCGGCCTCAGTTTCATTGACCGCCAGATTGAACAGCTCATGCTTGCGCTTGTTCAGCTGACCGCTCTTTACAAGCTCATAGCCATAGGGGGCAACGCCGCCTTTGAAACCGCCGCTCTCCACCAGCTGGCCCAGGGCCGTCCGAGTACGGATGGAGGTTTTTTCGCTTTCGCCGTCAGCCTGCCAGAACTGGATATAATTGGTGAGCTTGTCGGTATGATTGTCAAACCGCTGCTCCCCCTCCTGGGTACTCCAAACCCGGATTCCGTTTTTCGCAAACCATTCTACTACAAACGGGGTCTCATCCGCGATACGGCCAATGCGGTCAAACATAAAGACCAGCAGAATATCAAACTTCCCTTGACGGGCGTGTTCTTTGATGATCTGGAGCTTGTCACGATTTTCTGCCCGGACTTTGTGGCCGGAAACGCCGTCCTCCTGTTCCTCGTGAACGATGGTCCAGCCCTTTTCCTCCGCAAAGCGGTGACAGGCTTTCCGCTGCATGGGAATATCCGCCTGACATTTATCGTCATAGTCCACCTGTTTGCCGGTGGACACCCTGTAAAGACAATAGACTCGATCTTTCATGCACTGTTCCGTCCTTTCTGGTCGATATAAAGGATGAAGGGCGAAATCAATGCGCAGGAGAGATAGATTGTCAAGGTGCATGAGGAATAGCCCTCACGCTAATTATCTCCCTGTTTCGAGCAATTTGCAAGGATGTCGCCGGACTGCGGTTTGACTGCGTTTGCCATGTAAGAAGAAAGCAAAATCTGCTTTATGTGATTGATTATGGCAGTATTTTTGTCCGCAGCAAAGCTGACGGAAATTTCCCGCCCATCAACGAAGATCATCTTCTCAGATTGAGTCATACCCACAGATACCTCCTGTGTATCTTGTGTTCATACGGTGCAGCCGCGCCGGGAAAAGGTGTGTCCGCATACATTGAGCGGCGGTTTCCCGGCGCGGCTTTTCCGATTGTCGATGTTGATTGTCGATGTTTTACATCTTAATTCGCTGTATTTGCCACGCATCCCCAGCGATGGGGGTATTGCCGGTCGCCTTTGGCAAGGCCGTCATAACTCCAGAACGCCGTCCGAAACGTGCGCCCCAGGGTTCCCCCCTAGTCCTTGGGAGGCCGTGTGGTAATTCTCGTCAGACCACGCTTTCCACCGCTGAAACTCCTCCAGGCTGAGGAAGTCGGCCTGCGTAAGCCGGGGCACTTCCCCGGCGGCATCCTTATATACGATGGCATTTGGGGCCATCTTGTTCAGAGTACAGTCACTCTTGGGGTCAAACATAGTGGTTCCTCCGTTTCGATGTTGGTGGGACTGGAGCGGCGCATCGAAACGGAGGGCGGACTGCGGCATCCACAGGAACGGAATTTCTATCTGGGCAGCATACAAGGCAGGAGGCCGGGTGCTTTCGTTGAGTACCAAGCCTTCCGCCTTGGTTCAGAACTATATTTCTGACCTACACACTATAATTCTTCCGATTGATCGGTATGCTGGTCCGCATGGGGAGCATAGATTTTTTATAGGTCATCAAATGGAAATGAACCGGAATACCCAGCTATAAAAAGTAAAAACACCATCCAGGTCAAATTTCATATGTTGGCCTGCGCTGCATCCAGCCTTTTTACAAATTTTCCTTGAAGAATTCTTCCAAAGCAACAGCGTTGGCATCCTCATTGCCGCCCTCCACGGTGACGGACACCGTATCGCCCTGCTTGATACCCAAGCCCATGATGGCCATAAGTTTCGTGGCAGCAACGGATTTGCCTTCCGCCTTTTTGATCGTAACGGCACTGTCCAGCGCCTTGACCTCCTTGACCAGCAAACCGGCGGGACGGGCGTGGATGCCTACAGGCTCGGTGATGATGTACTGAAAAGTTTTCATGATAGATCTCCCCATATTAAATAGCGTTGTGTTGATAAGATCCCGTAATTCAAATCTGTGGAGTCCCAATGTCCCTCCGGTTTTCTTTCCAGACAGCTCTGCCCTGAATGAATATCCTCAGACAGAAAGTCGATGAAAAGATATGCCAGTGGTATCAATGTAAATAAAATCGCTTTTCCCAACAAGTACCGGCACAGCACCGCCGAGCTCGTTCCGCCAAGCACAAAGGCTGCCAGCATCCGGCAGTGGACGAGCATTCGCCGAAGTGTGTTTTTATCCCGGCGGCGCAGGGTCCGGCTTGCGAAAATGCTAATCTGACGCAGATGATTGGTGCAGAATGTTGCGGCCATCGGAATATGCTCCGCCTGCCGGAATGTATTGTACTGCATGGAAGCAAACAGGTTCATTACCACCTGAGATATTCGGTAAGGCGCACTTTCCGGCAGCAGCCCCAGAAAGACGACGGCTATCATTTCCAGCAGCAGAAACAGTGTCTCCCAGCGAATATGAATGTGCCATTTGATATAGCTGGCACAGATTCCGAGATGAATGCGCCCATAAAGTAGCAGGTAATCATTCTCCGGACATAAGTGTTCCATTGCAGCGCCTCCTGGATAAGCCGCGTTTCAGTTGACCAGCCAGCCCCCGTCCACATAGACGATCTGCCCGGTCACATAAGCGGCGCTGTCACTGGCCAGGAAGACTGCCGCCGAGGCCAAGTCCTGCGGGACGCCCAAACGGCCCATGGGAATTTTCTCCTTATACTTCCGAACCACTTCCGGGTCTTTCAGCAGAGGCCCGGTCATCTCCGTCATGTAGTAGCCCGGACCAATGGCATTGACGCAGATGCCGTACTGCGCCCACTCGTTGGCAAGGGCCTTTGTCATCTGGACAATCGCGCCTTTTGCCGCACAATACGCAATCATATTTTTCAGTCCGACCGCGCTGGAAAGGGAACCGACGTTAATGATACGTCCCTTGATCTTGTTCTCGACCATATAGCGGCCCACGGCCTGGTCCATGAAGAACACATACTTCAGTTGTGTATCCAGCACTTTGTCCCAATCGGCTTCCTCGAAGTCCAGGGCGGACTTGCGGACATTGATTCCCGCGCTGTTAATTAAGATATCAATGCGCCCAAACTGCCCAGCGGTCTGCTCCACAAACGCCCGCGCCGCTTCAACAGAGGACTGGTCCAGATGCATGGGAACGACCTTCCCGCCGGTTTCCGCCTCCATCTCCTGAGCGGCCTGATGCAGAACCTCCATGCGGCGGCTGGCAATGATAACCGTTGCTCCAGCACCGGCTAACCCGGATGCCATACCCCGCCCCAGCCCGGTACCACCGCCCACTACAACCGCCACTTTTCCCGACAGGTCAAAAAGATTGTTCATCCTGGCGCACTCCTTACTCAATGCTGCCCTTGCAGCTCCACTCCCGAATCTGCTCGTAGTCGTGGCCGAAAATCATGGTGGCGTCATATTGCTTTTGGAGTTTCTTCAGCCGTTCCACATTGGCAAAGAACTCGCTGGTGGTCTTATTGATATCCCCACCCGGAGGGATGAGGCGTTCCCAGCTCTCCCGGGCATAGACCGCGTCGCTGGTGAAAATCAGGTTCCCCATGGTCTGCATCTTGACAACCAGGCCAATAACGCCGGGGGTATGGGATTGCTGGACAAACAGCGTCAGGTCCGGGGCCAGCTCCACCGTGCCCTCAATAGGATGATACACCGCGCCCTCCACGTCAAACAGGCTCTTGATATAGGCGCTGCGGGGGCTTTCGGTGAAAACGCCCTCGCAGGCGTTCAGCAGCTCCGCCCGGGCCACGGTGATATTCCGGATGGCCTTGGTTCCGGCAAAGTACCGCAGTCCGCCCACATGGTCAAAATGCAGATGGGAGAGAATCAGGCGGTCGATGTCCCCGCAGGCCAGGCCCTTGGAGGCCAGAGCGTCCTCAATGGAAACAAATTCCTCCACCGGATAGACCGCGTTGATATGCGCTCCGTATTCCCGGACGCTGTAGGGGCTGTTGCCGGTATCGTAGAGAATGTTCCCCAGTGACGGATGCTGAATCAGAATGGCCGAGATGGGAGAATGGTACATCCGGCTTTTGTCGTCGCAGTCCACAATGCGGAAATAATTGCACCCCAGATTGCCCAGGTAGAGCAGGCTGATTTTCATGCCGTTCATGTTCTCCCTCCCTCAAAGTTCCTCGCCGTTGGAGGCGATTACCCGCTTGTACCAGTCAAAGGACTTTTTCTTATAGCGCTTTCCCGTTCCGCTTCCGTCGTCGTTGATGTCCACATAGATGAAGCCGTAGCGCTTTTTCATCTCGCCGGTGGTGAAGGAAACCACGTCGATGCAGCCCCAGGGGGTATAGCCCCACAGCTCTACGCCGTCCTCCTCTACCGCCTTTTTCATCTCTGCGATATGGGCTTTCAGATAGTCGATGCGGCAGCTGTCATCGCAGGTATGGTCCGGCTTCAATTCATCCAGTGCTCCCAGGCCGTTCTCGGAGATAAACAGCGGCTTTTCGTAGCGCTCATAAAGCAGGTTCAGCACATACCGCAGTCCCACCGGGTCAATCTGCCAGCCCCAGTCAGATGCTTTCAGGTAGGTATTGGACACCACATGAACATTCCGCCCATCCAGATTGGCGTCACCTTCCAGAACAGAGTCCGCCTTCACCGCATGGGACATATAGTAGCTGAAGCTGATGTAGTCCACAGTCCCTTCCGCCAGGATTTTTTCGTCTCCCGGTTCCATGACGGGGGCGCTGTCCTCCCGCTCCCAGATTTTTTTGGCGTAAGCGCCGTAGTGTCCCCGGACGTGAACGTCCATGAAGTAGAAGCGTTCATGAAGAGACTCGTGGGCGGTCATCACGTCTTCCGGGTTCATGGAGTAGGGGTAGTAGGGGATGAAGGAGCACATACAGCCGATTTTGAACGCTGGGTTGATGGCGTGGCTATGCTTGACCACCAGGGCGGAGGCAACCAGCTCGTTATGAGCAGCCTGCCGCATGGCCTTCTGGGGGTTTTCGTACTCCGAATACCGGACGCCAGAGTTGGTCCAGCCGTAAATGTCGGGTCTGGTCTTTGCCTGGTTGTTGATCTCGTTGTAGGTCATCCAGTATTTGACCTTGTTTTTATAGCGCTCCATAACCGTGATGGCATAGTGAAGGAAGAAATCGACGCACTGACGGTTTACCCAGCCGCCGTAGTGCTTGGCAAGGTAATAGGGCATTTCGAAATGACTGAGGGTAATGACCGGTTCAATGCCATGACTGAGCAGGGCGTCAAACAAATCGTCATAGAATTGCAGGCCTGCCTCGTTGGATTCCAGCTCATCGCCTTTCGGAAAAATCCGGCTCCAGGAGATAGAGGTACGGAAGCACTTGAAGCCCATTTCGGCAAAGAGAGCGATATCGTCCTTGTAGGTGTGGAAGAAGTCGATGCCCGTATGATTGGGGTAGTTTTCACCGTCCAGAACGCCGTCCGTGATGCGCCGGGGAATGCCGTGAGCTCCGGCGGTGAGTACGTCGCTGACAGAGGGGCCCCGTCCGTCCGCGTCCCAGGCGCCCTCTAACTGATGGGCAGCAACCGCGCCGCCCCAGAGAAAATTCTTCGGGAATGCCATAAGCAATACTCCTTTTTATCAGAATGGCAGTTACTTTGTTTGTCCTCGCCCCCATGGAAGGAAGCGGGAACAAACACAAGGAGGAACTTACCGGACTTCATACAGCGGCTGCCCGGCTTTCACTTCACCAGAGGTCTTGACGGGAACCAGCCCGCTGTAATCGTCGATATTGGTAATCAGAACAGGCGTAATGGTCTTGAACTACTTTTTGATGGCTTCCAGGTCGAACTCCATCAGCAGATCTCCCTTTTTCACCCGGTCGCCTGCCTTGACTTTGGGGGTGAAATATTTGCCGTTCAAGGAGACGGTTTCCAAGCCCACATGAATCAGCATTTCGCAGTCGCCGGGACCATCCAGGGAAATGGCGTGCTTGGTGTCCGCAACCAAAGAGACGGAGCAGTCAAAGGGCGCGTACAGCTTACCCTCGCTGGGAATGATTGCCGCACCCTGGCCCAGAATCCCCTGAGAGAACGTTTCGTCGGGAACTTCTTCCAGTTTGGCAACGGTTCCGCTCAGCGGCGCGCAGACGGTGAAGGGAACTCCGGAGGGCAAAGCGCTGCCGTC
>CAOJHG010000140.1 GCA_948435975.1 uncultured Oscillibacter sp.
GCCGCAGCCTGCCGCCATAGAAACTGCTCTCAAGTCCGCGCCTATGGTGATCTCGTCCACGGCAATGATCTGGGGATTCATGGCTCGGAGGACAATGGGAATGCCCAGGGCTTTCGGGCAGGCGTCTAAAACGTCGGTGTGTGGGCCTACATCCATTTGAGGCTCACCGCGGTAGACGACAGCCACCTCTCCCCGTTCGTCAATCAGGGAAACACGCTGAGGAGGGAATTCGGTCCCGCCGCTGGAAAGACGGCGGACCAAATCACGCAGGAGGGTCGTTTTGCCGCCTCCAGGGGGTGAGAGGATCAAAGTGTTGATGAAGCCTCCATCGGAGAACAGAGAGGGCGCGATGCTGTCTGCAATTCCTTTCCGTTCCCTGGCAATCCGGATTACGGCGGATGAAAGGTTTTTCAGATTCGTGTTGACGCCATCCTTCATAACTGCTGTGCCGCAGAGTCCGACTCGAAAGCCGCCCCGGACGGGCAGAAAACCTTCTCGGAGGGATTCGGCGGCGGCATAGCGGGAAAATTCGGTAGCCAAGTCGCAGAGGGTCTCCAGCTCTTCGGGTTCTACTATGACATCCAGGGACAGCTCTTCCGATTGAAGGAGAACCGTCAGAGGCTGTCCTGCCCGAAGGTGAAGTTCTTCGGCTTCGATTTTTTGGCTGTCAGGAAGAGCCAGAGCCGGTTTTCGCAGGCGGCTGGGCAAAATGGATGCTGCTTCGTCATAGCGCAGGATGTTCACATTTTTTTGCAAGGGTCATCCCCCTTTCTTTTGTTACTCCACTCTATGACAACACTTCCATGACTATGCCTGTTTTTTTGCTTCCGGCAGGACAGATTTGCTTTTTCATTCGCCATGCCTGGCCATCAGCAAAAGAGCCCTGCGGCGCATGCACTGATAAGTACCTGCGCCGCAGAGCGAAGAGCAGAAAATCACTTTTTCTTAATGGGATAGCATACTTCAGTGACAAATTCCGCTGGGTTGCGGGTTTCGTGGGGACTGACGTGGTAAATGTTAAAAAACAAGCCGTCAAATGTGTAACCATTGTCCTGAACCCAGGCAGCCACCGTTTCGTTTACTTCGCCAATCTTTTCATAGCTCCCCTGGAACGTGGCGGACGCTACCTGGACTGCCGGAACCGTCTTGAACTTCACATGCTCCGTATCAGGATAGGGCCCAACCACATTCTTTTGAATCTCTACATCCACATCCGATTCCTTGAACTCGCCGTCATAATACACGGCGGTGCATAACACTGGGTCTCCATCCTGAATGTTCATGCCAGCCGTCTCCTGACAGAAAATGTGCCATAAGTCCCCCTCACGGTCATAGTTGGGAATCATCATCCGGACGCTTGCGACATACCGCTCCGGCAGAATTTTGATTGTCACATCATAGTTCATCTGTTTTTCATCCTTTCTCAGCCGTTGTATGGCTGTGTCCAGAAGCCGCAGCCGCTGCTGTGCTCTCTCCGCTTCTTCCTGAACCGCGCCCCGCTGAAGCAGCAGACAGCGTTCCAGCGCAGTGGGGTCCTCCCAACACTTCAAAACCTCTTTGATCGCAGTCTGTGAAAACCCCATATCTTTCAGCGCTGTAATCCGGTTTGCAATCGGAAGCTGAGATTCATTGTAGTAGCGGTAGCCTGTGAAACTGTCAATGGATGCCGGGGTTAAAAGTCTCGCTTCGTCATAGCTTCGCAGGCGGCGTATGGTCACTCTGGACAGTTTTGAGAATTCGCCAATCTTCAACATAAGGTCTTTCCTCCACGACATCGTGTTTTTGAGCTCAAGAACAGGATAAGCCCTCCCCCCTGGGTAGAGTCAAGAGAAATTTTTTCGAATTTTTGTACCTGGTTATTGATGGAAGCCTCAGCCTGTGCTATACTTTTTCCAGCATCAAAAATTCCAAAAGTAAAAAAGAAAAGATGTGAAGTTTATTATGGGATTCTTTGACCGCTTCAAGGATAAAAAAGGAAAAGACCAGCAGAGCCCTGAAGAAAAGCCTGCGGAGCGTTCTACGGAAGAAAACACCGACAGCATACAAAAGGGAGCCTATCCTGCCCCGCCGGAGGCCGATACCATGGCGGTGCTGCTTCTGCGCCGGAACATCGGGTGGGATGCAGTTGCAAAGACTATCGAAAACCGCTTCGGTCCTAAAGCGCTGGTCTTTGTGGATAACAGCAAGCCAAACGCCCCGACTATGCTGGTTCAGTTGGAGGGCGTGGAGTTCTGGTGCAGTTATTTGGGGATGCCTCACCCGCCCCGGGTCTATGATTTCTCTCAAATTAAGGAGGGCCTGTTTTCCGATGAGGAGCAGGAAGAAATTGTGCGTAACCAAGCCTTCCTGGTACTGGCGCAGAAGGGCGGCGGAACGGATCTGGCCTCCAAGCGAAACATCTGCCGTCTCTTCACTCGTCTGGCTGGTACGCTGATGGAGCTGGAGGACGCTGTTGGAGCCTATGTCAATGGTGCAGAACTGCTTGTCAGCCGGAGGCTCTACTTAAAGCATTCCGGAACCCTGGAGGAAAATTGGAACGATTCCACTTACTTTCCTGCGCCTCTCTGGGTCTCCCTCCGCCGGGGAAAGAAAGGCGGAATCGACATGACGGGTACTTGGGGACTGCGGCAGTTCGGGCTTCTGGAGGCGTGGTTCCTGGATAACGAGACGGAGTGGCCTGAGCTTTTCCAAAGGCTTCTGTTTCTCTCTATCTTCCAAATTACAGAGAAGGATTTGTATAAGGACCAGGATACAATCCAATTCACTCCGGGAAAAACATCCATTTTTAAAGAGTTGAAGGGTGCGTTATTCATCGTAGAAAGCGATTGACCAAAACAAAACAGGAGCGACAGGCCCAAACAGCTTGCCGCTCCTGCTTTTGCGTTTTTTATGAAATCAGTCCCATTCAATTTCATCGCCTTTTTCCAGACGGTCATGACATGCCCTTTTTCCTTCTATTTTTTCAGTGGAATTTCTTCGCCGCAGATGGTCACGCTTTCGATTTGGGACACATCCAAGGGCATATGGAATTCCATCGTAAGCCCTATATGGTCATCACTGCCGAAAGCGCCGATGGAAGAATCGCCAATCACACTGCCGCTCCGCAAATTGATGGAGATATCGTCCAGAAAATCCCACTCATGGTTCCACTCCCCGCTGAGATAGCTGAAATCCATTGTCATCGCCAAAGGGGACGCCGTCAAATGCTCGAGGGTCCAATCCGCGCCGTTCAGCTTACAGACCCGCTCTGGATACAGCTCCAGCACGCCGGCTGGCCGCAGCGTTACGCCCAGCGTCCACTCTCCGCGCAGCAGGGCGTGCGCTGCTGTTGACATTAGATCCTTTAGCTGAATCTCATATCGTCCGCCTTCTGTCAGGGCCAGATCATTGATGGTGAAGATCAGGGAGAATTGACCTGGCTCTAAATCATGGTGCATATTTGCCGTCCATGGAGAAACCGTGAGGCCAAAAAGATGGATTTTTTCTCCGCCCTCCGAAACGACTTTTATCTCATCAAAGCAGATACTTTGGTCAGAAGTCATCAACTGGTCCAGCTCTTCCAGCACCGTCAGACGCACGGACACCATCGCCATCTGCCCGTCGGACACCGCGTCCAGCATCTCGAAGCGCAGGCCGTTGGATTCCACGATGAGGGTATCCAGCTCGCCGCCCATTTCCAGAAGCTGCTCTGTATCCGCCGCGCTGCCATACTCCTCTGCCCAAGGACTGTTTTCGAACATCTGCCGGAAGGTTTCCCCGCCCCGAAGCGCATAGCCGGCCGCCGTGCCAGTCAGCAGCGCCGCGACTACTGCCGCCGCCAGCCATCGGGACATACGGCTTCGGCGGCTTCGAGTCCTTCCCGGTCGGACGCGCCGTGCATAGCCCCACGGGTCTGCCAGCATTTGCCGCATTTGCTTCCGGTGACGGCGGGAAATCTTTGCGGGCTTTGGGGCCTCCTCCGCGTCTTGGCGAAGGGCTTCCTCCAAAGCGGTTTTCAGCATAGCGTCAAACACAGGCCCGTCCATCTAAATACCCCTCCTTCCTCAGCAGGTGAATCAACAGCTTCCGCCCACGGAAAATACGGGTTTTCACCGTGCTCTCTGTCAGCGACAGCTCTTTTGCAATTGACGCCACGCTCCACTCTGCAACAAAACGAAGCTCCAGGACCCGCCGGTAATCCTCCGGCATTCCCCGAATCAGAGCGACCAAAGCATAGAATTCACCATCGTCTGCTGGTGCGGCAGGTTCCCAGCGTTCCGCGTCCAGTTCGGTTTCCCGCTGTTCCTTCCGCAGAATGTCCAGAGCCGTATTTTTCGCCACTACCATCAACCAGCGGCTTGCCTGCACATCCGTTCTGTTCCGCAGTTCGCTGAAATGGCGGATGAGCTTCAGGAAAGCATCGTGAACCGCGTCCTCCGCTTGGGGGCCAGAGCCTAGAATCTGTGATGCAATTCGAGCCATCTGACGCCGGTTCGCACGGTATAATCTTGTAAAGCGTTCTTTATCAGACTCCCGCTCCAGCATGTCCCGACAGGATGTAAGCATGAACTCTGCCCCCTTCCTATCTACTCTATAAATGTCTCAGCCCATGAAATAGTTTTGAAATTATTAAATTTGATTATATCACAGCCAACGTTCAGTTTCAATCTGAGATTCGTGAAATTGATGGTACTTAGATCAATCAAAATAGCTCCAAGATTTCTCCGGCCTGTCCTAAAAAGGAATAGCTGCCTGCGAAACGGCAAATACTGACGGCGTATGAATTCTAATAGTTCCACATAAAAATCCCTGCTTTTCTGGAGGAAGCGCTTATGATGACCGCCGCCGCCCGCACCATCATCCTCTATTTTCTCATCATGATTGGACTGCGGATTATGGGAAAGCGCCAAATTGGAGAACTGGAACCAGGAGAGCTGGTGCTGACCATGATGATCTCCGACCTGGCTACTGTGCCCATGCAGGATTTCGGCATCCCTCTTTTAGCGGGCATCATCCCGATTTTGATCCTGCTCTCCCTCTCTATGTTGCTGAGCCAACTGTCTTTGCATAATCTTCGTTTTCGGGCTCTGCTCTGCGGAACGCCCTCTGTGCTGGTTCGGAACGGGATTCTGCAACAGGAAGCCATGCGGAAAAACCGCTTCACATTGGATGAGCTTCTGGAAGAGCTGCGGGAACAGGGATACGCAGACATCGGGGATGTGAAATACGCCGTGCTGGAGAACTCGGGACAGCTTTCTATTCTGCCATGGGCCAGCACACAACCGCCCTCTGCTGCCCAAATGGGTGTGGAAGTAGAGGACGATGTTGTGCTTCCTGTTATCTTGGTGAATGACGGAAGAATTCTCAGCAAAAATCTCGCCGACTGTGGAAAGGACCGGAGCTGGCTACAGGCGGTCTTGGAAGGGGAAGGGTTTTCCTCGCCTAAAGAGATTTTTTTGATGAGTTTGGACGAACGGGGCCGCATCACCTGCATCAGAAAGGAGATGACATCATGAAAAGGGCCGTCCTGTTACCTGCCATTGTGCTGGGAGCGGTCTTAGCATTTGCCCTCTGGAACAGCAGTACCATGTATATCTGCGTCCTCCGCTGGCAAGAACAAATCCACCAGGCTGGGGAGCTTGCCTGCCAGGGGGCGTGGGCAGAGGCGGCAGAGGCTTTGGAGGACAGCTATCAGGACTGGTCCGGCAAGCAGGCATATCTCCGTATCGTCACAGAACACGATGCGGCGAATAGTGCGGAAATG
Source organism: uncultured Oscillibacter sp. (assembly GCA_948435975.1). GTDB lineage: Bacteria > Bacillota > Clostridia > Oscillospirales > Oscillospiraceae > Oscillibacter. The sequence continues at coordinate 5,744 of CAOJHG010000140.1, forward strand.
ATGTATCTCCGGGCCATGGCGTTCGCATCTGTTCAAGAGGACAGCGAATTTCTGGCAGAGCTGGCTGGACTCCAGGAACAGCTTCGCCTGCTGGCAGAAATGGAGCAGTTCCGCCTAGAGAACATATTATAGACTGCTTTCCGCCAAGAGCTTGCTTAATTCTGTCATAAAGGTGTCGATGTCTTTGAATTGGCGGTACACAGAGGCGAAGCGGACATATGCTACCTGGTCTACTGTCCGCAGGCGTTCCATTACACGCTCGCCAAAAGCCTCTGTGCTGATTTCCCGTTCCATGGAATTCTGAAGGTCCTGCTCAATCTCAGCAGAAATTTTCTCCAGATGTGCCAGGGGTACTGGACGCTTTTCACAGGCCCGAATCATGCCGCGCAGGACCTTTCCGCGGTCAAAGCTCTGACGGCTCCCATCCT
>CAOJHG010000141.1 GCA_948435975.1 uncultured Oscillibacter sp.
ATTGAGACGGTTGTTTGTCTGTCCTGGCAAGAGCCGAGGATGTAATCCGGAACGGGCTCTGATGGCTTCACCTTTTGCCACGGCGAAATTGGCTTTTTCAGTATGCTGCAGGCGGAGCTGAACCGCAGAGGGATTGGCAGATTTGTTATAGGCCGCAGAAGAGCGATTCAGCTCTCCTGCGGCCTTCCCCTTGTCAAGACACGCCTTTATCTCCCTTTTTCCGCAGAGTGCTGGGAGAACACCCATAATAATCCTTGAACCGCTTGGAAAAATAATGGATATCACAAAAGCCAAGCTCTTCGGCAATTTCTGAGATGTTTTTCCCTGAGGCGTACAGAAGACGGCTGGCCTGCTCCATTTTCAGCATCTGGCTGTAATCCTTAAAGCTCATCCCCGTCAGTTCCAGGAATTTCGACGTCAGCTTTCGAGGCGACACATACAACACCTTGGACAGCTCCTGAATTGAGATATTGCGGCTGAGATTGTGCATGATGATATTCTTCGCATCCTGAATTAAAAACGCGTCCGGATTGACCGGCGTTTTCTTCTTATACCAGCTATAGCAGAAATCATACATCTTGAGAAGATCCTCCATCAAGGTCAGGCGGCAGTCTTCCAGCGTTTCCTTGTCCTTGCTGATTTCCAGTTGGCAAAGAATGCCGCTGAGCCTTTGATGGAAAGCCCTCGTATAATAGGACTTGCTGAGGGCCTGGTTGATTTCCAAAATATCCTTTGTATCCGTGCCTCTTGGCAGACTGCCAATAAAGCTGAAGCAGTTGCAGTCAAAGCCCATATAGAGGTCCTGCATCCTTTCGGGTCCCGGATTGTAGAGGGTGTGCCGCGTATAGGGCGGAATCAGGAGTCCCTCCCCGGCCTCCACTGTGATCTCCCGGCTTCCCATCACATACGCGCCGCGGCCTGTGCCGAGAAAGTTATAGCACCAGGAAGAATACTGATGGACCAAACCGCACTCATGAGGCTCGTACTCCACAAAACCCAGAAATTCCAGGGAAACCGTAATGGTATCCTGCAAGTGGATGCGCTTATCCAACATATTATACTCTTCTTCAAATGCCATAGGCACCTGCACCTCCCGGCAAACCCAACTCCATGCTCCCGTTTTCTCTCTTCCGCGGGAGGGGCGGCTGTTCAAAGAAAAACCACCAGCTTCTCCTGCGGAGCTGAGCTCATTTACAGCGCATGTTCCGTGCGCTCAATAATCTGGTCCTGTAATCCCTTGTCCAGGGAGTTGAAGTAAGCGCTGTAGCCCGCCACCTTCACCACCAGATCCTGATAATCCTCCGGATGAGCCTGGGCGGTCCGGAGGTCCCTGGCGGAGAGAATATTGAACTGCACCTGGTTGCCTCTCAGGTCCACCAGATAACTCTTCACCATGTCCGCAAAACGGGCTCCCCTCAGAATATCAAACTGACCGTAAGCGTCTGTAAGGGCGCTGGGATGGAAGCGGAGGTTCAGGATATTGCCGTCGATGAAAAGAGTGTGATCGACCTTGGAGACGCTCTTCAAAGTGGACGTGGGGCCGTGGGTATCCGTTCCGGCGTGAGGCGAGACGTTGTCGGAGAGGGCCTCGTGAGCCATGCGGCCGTCCGGCGTTGCGCCGACCGTCTCGCCCTCAGGTACATTGGCGGTCAGCCCTTGTAAGGACGTGCCGAACACGCCGCCCCGCCAGGGCGTGTACTGCTGGGCCTCCTTGGCGAAGAAATGGCTGATCCTGACCGCGTAGGCATCCACGCCGTCAATATCATTTCCATACTTGGGAAGCCGGCGGGCCATAAGCCGAACCTCCGCTCCCCGGCTCCCGGCCCAGTTGCTGTCCAGGATTTCCACAAACTCCCGCAGTGTCAGTGCTTTCTGCTCGAATACCAGTTTTTCCAAAGCATACAGGGAGTTGCAAAGGTCGCCGACGCCGTGGCCCTGAAGGATGGTGTGGGAATAGCGGGCGCTGTCCCCGCCGCCCAGAGACATATCCCGGCCCATTTCGATGCGGTAATCCAGCAACCCCGAGGTGAAGGGCGTGGGGTTGAGCGCGGCGTCCGTGGCGGAGGTGACGGCGGTCAGCTCCACAATATGGCTCATGTATTGGGAGAGCTGCTTTTGGAACGCCTCAAAAATATTTTCCGCGCTTTGATATTCCTCCAGCCTTTTTGCCGGGAACAGCGTCTTTCCTGTCCGGGGGTTAACGCCCTCATGGAGAATAATTTCCAGAATTTTCAGGAGATTGAAATAGCAGTCGCCGCCGGTAAAGGAAAAGCTCCTGCCAGGAACGACGGCCTCGGAGCAGCCGCCGATGGCATATTCCCTGGCGTCCTCCAGAGGAATGCCGGTCTTGGACAGGGCGGCCACGATAGCCTCATCAGAGAAGAAAGCGGGAAGGCCGCCGCCGTGTTTCAGCAGAGCCTGGACCGCCCGCACCATCAGAGCCTGAGGGGTGTCCTTCGTTACCCGAAGGATCGGTGTGGGCTGGGGCAGGCGGGTCTCCGGCAGGGCGTCCAGGAACAGCCCCGTCAGCTCGTTGGAGCACTCCCGGCCCTCCCGGTCCACGCCGCCCAGGGTGATGGTCATGAACATGGGCGCGCCGCTTTTGAGGCGGGTCTCCGGCCAGGGACGTACCTTATTGAAGCGGCTGACCTTGATATAGAAGCAGTCGATGAGATCCAAAGCCTCCCGCTGGGTGAGCACGCCCTCCCGCAGGTCCTTCTCATAGAAGGGGTACAGGTACTGGTCAATCCGGCCCAGGGAAACGGAGTGGCCGTTGCTCTCAATGTGGATGAGCAGGTGGAGGAAGTAAGTGAGCTGAAGAGCCTCAAAGAAGCTGGAGGGCGCTCTGGAGGCCAAATGGCGACAACAGTCCGCCGCCCGCTTCAGCGTAGCCCGGTTTTCCTCCCTGGCCCCGGGAATCATTTTCCCAGCTTTTTCAGCAAAACGCAGGAACCAGTGCGCCGCGGCGGTGTAGCTGATGGAGACCGCATCCCAAAACAGCCGTTTCTCGAACGCGTCAGGGTCCCTTCGGGGATCCAAACATGCCCGGGCCTTTTCCACTTCCGCCAGCACCCCCGGAATGCCGCCCCGCATCATCTTGAAGTAGTCCGGAATGATGTGGCCATCTCCGGCAGACTTGCGCACACCGTCATACAGTACATCGTTCAGACGGAAACAATCCTCATCCCAGACCCGCAGAAGAGACTCCGGGAACATCCGCCTGGTAGTGCGGACCACCCGGTCCTCGTGGGTACGTCCCTGCCAATAGGGGGCGATTTCCCGAATCAGCGCCTTGGTCTCTTCCGTTACATAGAAGCGGTCATAGGGGCGCTTTTCAAACTCGTCCAGCTCCTTTACCAAAAAGTCAATGCTGAATTCCGGAAACAGGGGCGCGGCGTTCTCCATTGTGGCATGATTGCCGACGATCAGTTCATTTTCGTCAATGACAACGCTCATTTTGTCCAGAATATCCCGCAGGGCAATGGCCCGGCGGATCACGGGGGCCTCCCCCTCGGTGGTGCGGTAAGAATCTGTTATGATCCTGCCGCGCTCACCGCAGATATAGCTTTTGGCGCCGGCTGCCTTCATGCTCAGATACTCAATCCTCTTGCTCATCTCAATGGCCTCCTTTTATGTATGAACCACGGTTACACCCAGTTCCCGGAACATCTGCGCAAGTGACTCCATCCGCTCCCGGCTGGGGATGGAAACGTTCTGCCCATCCATCGGGTAGCGCAGACCCAGGCTTGCGTATTTCGCCTTTCCGAATTCATGATAGGGCAGAAGCTCCAAAGGAACCTCCCGCTTCAGCGTGTTGATAAAGGCAGCTATGTCCCGGACATTCTCCGCGCCGTCAGTATAACCGGGAATCACAGGCATTCGGAGCAGAAGGGCTTTCTCCGAATATTCGTCCGCGATGATACGGATATTGCGCAGAATCTGTTCGCTGGGAACTCCCAGAATTTCGTGGCTCCGTTTGGAATTTACTATTTTTATGTCGCACAGGAACGTGTCAACATATTTTATAATCCTCCGCAGGGACTCCTCCGATGCACAGCAACAGGTCTCGATGGCGGTGGATACGTCCAGTTGCTCCTTCGCGCCCCTCAGCAGCGCGGTGAGGTACTCCGGATGAGCCAGAGGCTCGCCGCCGCTGACCGTCATGCCGCCGCCGCTGCGGAAATAAAAGCTTTCGTCCTTTCCCACTTCCCTCAGCACCTCTTCCGTCGGCACTGACTCTCCGAAAATTTTATAACAATCCGAACCGCAAATCCACACGCATTTTTCACAGACTGTGCAGCGGGAGCGATCCACATGAACGCCATCCTCCTCCATACGCAAAGCCTTCTCCGGGCAAACCGCCAGGCAGTGCCCGCACCGGCGGCAAAGGCCACGGTTATGGGACAAGACGCTGGTAAAGCCCCGCCCCTCGGGATTAGCGCACCACGGGCACCGCAGCGGGCAGCCCTGTAAAAATACAATGGTGCGGATGCCCGGACCGTCATGGACGGAGTAGCGCTGAATATTAAAAACCCTGGTTTCCTCGCGCTGGGCCGCCATAGTCTTCCTCCTTTTGCTGCCTTAAAAGGTTCAGATTTGGTGAAGTGTTCTTTGGATCAGGTGGTCCTGCACATCCCGTCCCAGTTCTACAAAGTATGCGCTGTAGCCGGAGACACGAATCAGAAGGTCCTTGTGGTTCTCCGGATGCTTTTGGGCGTCCAGCAGCGTGTTCCCGTCGAGAATGTTGTACTGTACATGGAAAATGCCGTAGTCATTCAGGCTACGGTTGAAATTCACAAACTTTTGGAGGTTCCCCGGATGATTCACAATGTTGGGCGTAAATTTCAGGTTGAACACATAGCCCTGGGGCAAAAGGGATGCGTCGATCTTGGACAGAGACTTGATGACGCTGGTGGGCCCCTTCAGATCCCGGCCCTGCATGGGGCTGATATTATCATTCAGCAGCTCGCCGCCCCTGCGTCCGTCGGGAGTGGGTCCGGTGCGCCAGCCGAAGCCTACGTTGCCCGTGAGGCTGTAGACGCTGGGGACCCAGCGCCCGCCCCGGGGATTGGTGTAGGAGCGCATGGACTCGGAGTAGTCCCGGACAACGAACACGGCCTCCTGGTCGGCGTAATCGTCGTCGTTGCCGAATTTGGGCGCCCGGCGGATCAGCATCTGCCGGAGGAATTCGCCCTCTTCTCCGGCAAAGTTGCTGTCCAGGGCCGTCAGAAGGGCGTCCATTGTGACAGCCTTTTCGTCAAAGACCAGTTTTTTCACTGCCGTCAGGGAGTCGGCCGCGGTGATTGGACCGGCCGCCAGAGGCGAGGTCTGATTGTAGATTGCGCCGCCGGCGGTGAAGTCTTTGCCGGACTCGATACAGCCGTCTACAATCAGGGAGTAAAACACGTGGGGGACCAGCTCAGCCTGCACATTGTCTAGGGTGTTGTCCAGACTCGCGAGCTGACGGACAAAATATTGAACCTGTTCAGAATAGGCCCGGCGCAGATCCTCCATGCTTTGGAAGGTCCGGGGATCGCCGGTGCGGGGCCCTACCTGCACACGGACTGACGTCTCAAAGCCCTTCCCGTTATAGTACCAGAGCTGAACCCCGTCGTGGAGCGCCAGGTCAAAGCACATGGCAAGGCACACGTTGCCCATGTTGCCGCCGGAGCAGGTTTTCCCGTTCACAATAATCTCTGAGCAGCCCAGATCGCCAAAGTCCCGGGCGTCCTCCAGGGGGATGCCCGCGTTCATCAGGGATTGGATAATGATCTGGTCGGTGAAGAATTTGGGCTTGTCCCGTCCGGAGGCAGCGTGGGCACAGCATTTTTTCAGGAATTTCTCCGGAATGCGGGGGTGGTTCCGCACGGCAATGTCCGGCTGCATGAGCCGGACGTCCTCGTCCGCGTCGATACAGAGGTAGGACAGCTCGTTGGTTACATCCCTGCCCTCCCGATCCACGCCGGAGAGGGTAATCGTCTGTCCCACGCCGGGGCCGGCAAAAATCATGGCGCCCTCGTTCCCGTAAATCTTGGTGATGGTGGACGCCTGGAGGTACAGGCAGTCCAGCAGTTCCAGGGCCTTGTTGTCATCCAGCGTCCCGGCCTGCTTGTCATGCAGGTAATAGGGATACAGATACTGATCCAGCCGTCCCAG
>CAOJHG010000142.1 GCA_948435975.1 uncultured Oscillibacter sp.
GACGGTGGCGGAGGAGGGAAACTGCACGCTGCGGGTCACGGCCCAGGCTGGCGGAAGCCGGTATGACCAGGTGGTCTCCATGATCGAGCAGTCGGAAAAGCTCAAGTCCGCGGCAGAAAACCGGGCGTCCCACCTGGCGGACCGGCTGGTTCCCTATACGCTGTTGGGAAGCCTTGCGGTCTGGCTGCTGGCGGGGAACGTCACCCGCGCCCTCTCCGTTCTGATGGTGGATTTCTCCTGCGCCTTGAAGCTGTCCATGCCGCTGGCGGTGCTGTCAGCCATGCGGGAAGCCGGGGGGTATCATGCCACCGTCAAGGGTGGAAAATACCTGGAAGCGATGGCGGCGGCGGACACGATTGTTTTCGACAAGACCGGCACCCTTACTCACGCCTGCCCTACCGTGGTGGAGGTGGTTCCCTTCGGCGGCCGGGACGAAAACGAGATGCTTCGGATCGCGGCCTGTCTGGAGGAGCATTTCCCCCACTCTATGGCCAATGCTGTCGTTCAGGCGGCACGGTACCGGGGACTGTACCACGAGGAGATGCACTCAGAGGTAGAATATCTGGTGGCTCATGGCATTGTCAGCACCATCGGAGGGAAAACGGTCATGATTGGCAGCGCCCACTTTATATTCGAGGACGAGAAATGCAGGATTCCAGAGGGAGAGCAGGAACGGTATGACGCTCTTTCGGAGCAGTATTCCCACCTGTATTTGGCAATCGGGGGCGTACTGGCGGCGGTCATCTGCATTGCCGACCCTCTGCGGGCGGAAGCGGCGGCGGTCATCAATTCTCTGCGCTGTCTGGGTATCAAGCAAACTGTGATGCTGACCGGGGACAGTGAACGGACCGCCGCCGCCATCGCCGCGCAGGTGGGCGTGGACAGGTACTGTGCCGAGGTGCTTCCGGAGGACAAGGCCCGGTTCGTGGAGGCAGAGCGGGCTAAGGGTCATGTGGTCATCATGCTTGGTGACGGGATCAACGACTCTCCTGCCCTGTCTGCCGCCGATGTGGGGATTGCCATCAGCGACGGCGCCGCCATTGCCCGGCAGATTGCGGACATCACCATCTCGGCGGACGACCTGTTTGAGCTGGTGAGCCTCCGGATGATTGCAGCCAGCCTGATGCGGCGCATTCACACGGATTACCGCTTTGTAATCGGCTTCAATGGGTCCTTGATCGTCCTGGGCGCGGCGGGTCTTCTGGCCCCCTCCACGTCGGCGCTGCTGCACAATCTGTCTACCTTAGGCGTCAGCCTGTGGAGCATGACCAATCTTCTGGGTCCCCAGGCTTCGGATTTTGAGATGGAGGAAGGGCGTTCGCGGCCCCGCGGCGCTTCCAGTTGAATTTTATTTTCCCGCTGCAAATACGCTGTACCGCTGTCAGCACAGAGGCAGGAAAGCCGCGGCGTGATTTGGTCGGACTTCAGACTGGGAGAGCACTCCTTTTGGCTTCCTGCAAAAGGGCTATTGTATCTTTTCTGTAAAAATGCTATGCTGTTGTAAGCAATGTGCGAAAGACAAATCATGCACAGAAGGAGCGGTTTTATGGATTTGAATGCGGTGCTGGGTGGTATGCTGGGCTTGGCGGCGGGAGATGCGTTAGGCGTTCCCGTGGAGTTCATGAGCCGGGCCTCTCTGGAAAAAAATCCCGTCACGGATATGCGGGCCTTTGGAACGCACGACCAGCCGGCAGGCACCTGGTCAGACGACACCTCTATGGCCCTGTGCCTCATGGACAGTCTGACCCACGGACTGAACTATGAGGATATGGTGGAACGCTTCCTGCGCTGGGCGGAGACGGGGTACATGACCGCCCATGGGGAGGTGTTTGACATGGGCCTCGCTACCCGGAGCGCTCTCGTTCAGTACGCCCATGGAAAGCCTGCCTTGTCCTGCGGCGGAGCCGGGGAGTACAGCAATGGGAATGGGTCCCTGATGCGGATTCTGCCCATGGCGTTTTATCTGCATGAGGTCATTGGTCCAGACTTCCCGGAGAAAGCAGAGGCATATGAGGCAATCCATCGGGCCTCCATGGTAACTCATGCCCACCCTGTCAGCCAGATGGCCTGCGGACTCTACTGCTCCATTGCCAACGCGCTGCTCTGCGGGGGGTGCGTCCAGGACGGCATTGAACTGGCGCGGGCTTTTTACCGCACACAGCCGGTTTTTTCACCCTATCTGGAAAGCAAGTTCAAAAGGGTGGATACAAGCGTACTTCTGAGCCTGCCCAGAGAAGCGGTGAACAGCAGCGGCTATGTAGTGGATACGTTGGAAGCGGCGTTGTGGTGCGTGGTCCGCTTCTGTGGCTATCGGGATTGCCTGCTGGAAGCGGTGAACCTGGGAAACGACACAGACACTGTAGGCGCCGCAGCCGGGGGACTGGCGGGTCTGCGCTCTGGTCTGGCCGGGATTCCGGGAGAATGGCTTTCCGTGCTGGCAAAGCGGGAGGAAATCGAGGAACTCTGCGGGAAATTTTACAGGAGCCTCTGCGGAACGCGGCGCTGAGTTTTACGCTGAAGGTTCTGGAGAGCGGGGGAGGGGCCTTTTGTGAGAGTCATCTTTTTGGATGTGGACGGGGTGCTGTGTACGCCGCTGAGCCTCCAGATGAACCGGCTCCTGCGGCTCCCGGTGGAACGGCAGAGGTTCGACCCTCTGTCGTTATACTGGCTCCGGCGGTTGGCGGCCTGGAGCGGGGCGCGGATGGTGCTGTCCTCCTCCTGGCGGGATGGATTGACGGTTGACGATCCCTTCTGCAAAGCAATCGTGGGTCATCTGTATGCCAGTCTTGCGAAGAACGGGACCCCAATTTTCGACGCGGCCCCTCTGTTCCCCTGCGGCGACAAGGGCGGCGAGATTGCGGCCTGGCTGGAGCAGCATGATTGGGAAAGCTATGCGGTCCTGGACGACCACGACTGCTTTTCCTCCAGGCCGGAGGTCCGCGCCCATTGGGTCCCCGTTCCAGACAGCCGGGGCCTTCGCCGCAGAGAGGCACGGGCCGCGCTGGCGATGCTGGGCGGAACATAGGCAGTCCCTTCTTATAAGCAGAAAAAAGCGTCCCAGGGAACGTTTCTGGTCTCCTGGGACGCTTATTATAATTATATGGGGAAAATCACTCTGCCGCCCGCTCTTCCATCCGCTTTTTGTCTACGTGGAAATACGTGAAGGTCCCTGAAGCCAGCAGGCTGCCGTCCTCACTGTGGATTTCCACTTCAACCAGGACTGTGGACCTCCCCCGGTGCCGGACCCGCGCCTCGGCCCTTATGACGCCCCGGGAACGGTTATCCAGGAAGTTCAGGGAACCGCTCTGGGTAACATAGTGTCGGCCGTCACTGTGGGCGGCAGTACCGGCAGTCTCATCTGCGAGGGCGTAAAGGGAACCGCCGTGGACCATGCCATAGGGGTTCAGGCTCTCCGGGCGGATGTCCAGGCGGCAGGCTGCATGGTCCAGCTCCAGGGTTTCCATCTCATAAAAGTTGTGGAGGGCAAAGGCGTTTTTTCGAAGCTGCAATGCCTCCAGCTCTTGTTCCATTGTTCTCATAAGAGGCTCCTTTCCTCAATATCGCTATTACTTTACCACAGCTTCCCGGGAATTTCCACAATTTTTGAAAACCTTCAAATAGGGGTTGACAAACGGACGCAAATGGATATAATAAACGCATGAACACTTATTCATTTGTTCAGATGAAAGGAGGCGTTTTATGGAGGACCGGTATCATGTGGAGTGCTGTGATTTTATACACGCCCACGAGGAGCTGGTAGAGAAGGTCCGGCAGGAAATGCCAGGAGAGGATCTGCTCTATGATTTGACGGAGCTGTTTCGTATCTTCGGCGATTCCACCCGGGTGCGAATCTTGTATGTCCTGTTCGAATCCGAGATGTGCGTATGCGACATTGCCCTGCTGCTGGGAATGACGCAGTCGGCCATTTCCCACCAGCTTCGGGCACTGAAAAATGCCCGTCTGGTCAAGGCCAGGCGGGAGGGAAAGACAGTGTTTTACTCTCTGGCTGACGACCATGTGAAGACCATCATCAACCAGGGCTTGGAGCATGTTTCTGAATAGGGGCGTCCCTATCTCAAATTTACACACTATATTATTAGGAGGATGTATCTCATGAAAAAGCGTTATAAGCTGACGGACCTGGACTGCGCGAACTGTGCGGCAAAAATGGAAGAGGCCATCAAGAAAATCGACGGGGTCCATGATGCGACGGTGAGCTTTATGGCTCAGAAAATGACGGTGGACGCAGACGACGAGCGCTTCGACGACATCATAAAAGAGATTGTGGCAGTCTGCAAAAAAGTGGAGCCCGACTGTGTCATCAACCTGTAAGATGCAGAAAAAGACAGCCGCTTCCCCTGAAAAGCAGCGGCTGTCTTTCTCTCTCCAAGGGGAGGCTGCGGGGCCTTCCGCTTGACTGCCTCTAGCATAGCAGAGTTACTGGTGAAAATCAAGAGAAAGCGTGGATTTTGAGGAGGCGTTATGCAATGAAAAATCTTTCCCGGAAGCAGCGGAAAATGCTCTTCCGTATTGTTCTTGCGGCGGTACTGCTGGCAGTTGCAGAGCTGGCCCTGACAAATGTGGCGGGCGTATCGCTTTTGTGGCTGCTGTACTTGCTCCCCTATGCCGTGATTGGCTGGGACGTTCTCTACAAGGCGGTCCGCAACATCTGCAACGGCCAGGTCTTTGACGAGAATTTCCTCATGGCGATTGCGACGGTGGGGGCCTTTGCGACTGGGGAGTATGCCGAGGCTGTGTTCGTCATGCTCTTCTATCAGACCGGCGAGCTCTTCCAGGATTACGCCGTAGGAAAATCCCGCCAATCCATCGCCGCCCTCATGGACATCCGCCCCGACACCGCCAATCTGGAGCTGGAGGACGGGACTTTAGAAGAGGTGGACCCAGAGGATGTGGAGGTAGGCGCCATTGTTGCCGTGCGGCCGGGCGAGCGGGTCCCCCTGGACGGCGTGGTAATCGAGGGAGTTTCCGCCCTGGACACCGCCGCGCTCACCGGAGAATCGGTCCCCCGTGACGTGGCTCCCGGCGACGCGGTTATCAGCGGCTGTGTAAATCAATCCGGTCTGCTGCGGGTGAAGGTAACGCGGCCCTGCGAGGAATCTACGGTATCCAAAATCCTGGACCTTGTGGAGAACGCCGGAGAGAAAAAAGCCGCCAGCGAAAATTTCATCACCCGCTTTGCCCGGTACTATACCCCCTGCGTGGTCATTGCCGCCGCCGCGCTGTTTCTGCTGCCTACCATTGCCCTGGCGCTGCTTCCAGCCTCAGCTCAGCCCGGCTTTCTGCTGGGAACGGAGTGGACCGGCTGGCTGCACCGGGCGCTGATTTTCCTGGTTATCTCGTGCCCGTGCGCACTGGTGATTTCCGTACCCCTCAGCTTTTTCGGCGGCATTGGAGGCGCGTCCAAGTGCGGCATCCTGGTGAAAGGCAGCAACTATTTGGAAATTCTCTCCAAAACAGAAACGGTGGTCTTTGACAAGACGGGCACTTTGACCCAGGGGAGCTTCACTGTAACCGCCCTGCACCCGGCAGAAGGCTTTGACGAGACCTCTCTGCTGGAATACGCGGCTTTAGCGGAGAGCTGGTCCAACCACCCGATTTCCCTGTCCCTGCGGAAAGCGTATCAAAAGGAAATTGATGGGAACCGGGTCACGGACGTAGAAGAGATTGCTGGTCACGGCGTATGCGCCAAGGTGGACGGAAAGCGGGTCTGTGCCGGAAACAGCCGCCTGATGGAGAAAGCGCACATTCCCGGCTGGTCCCCCTGCGAGCTTCCGGGCACCATCGTCCATGTAACAGTAGAGAACGTCTACGCAGGCCACATCATCATTTCCGACCTGCCGAAGAAGGAATCCAAAACCCTGGTGGAGCAGTTGAAAGCCGCCGGCGTCCGGAAAACGGTCATGCTCACCGGCGACACAGAAATGACGGCGAAAGCAGTTGCGCAGGAGCTGGGCCTGGACGAGTATCATGCGGGCCTGCTTCCAGCGGATAAGGTGGAACGGGTGGAAGCTCTTCTGTCGAAGAAATCCCCTGGCGCCGCTCTGGCCTTTGTGGGAGACGGCATCAACGACGCGCCAGTTCTCACCCGGGCGGATATCGGCATTGCAATGGGGGTCTTGGGT
>CAOJHG010000143.1 GCA_948435975.1 uncultured Oscillibacter sp.
AGGTCCATCAGATAATAGGGCTGCTCATTTTTCTTTCCTGGCAGGATCAAGGGCTTTCCATTCAAAAGTATCTCTAACGTTTTTTCCCGCACAACGCTGGGCTTCGGCGGCGTTGGCGGCGCTTCCTCCACTGGCGGACGGGTCACAGGAGGCGGAACCACGGGCTGTACCGGCGTCTGTTTCACCGGACGCTGCATTACAGGCTTCTGAACTAACGGTTCCTCAACCGCCTCCGCCTTCACGCTGGGCCGCGTTCCATCCAGGGTCAAAATCACATCCCCCTGCCGCAAGCGCGTGTTCGCCGGCGTTTCCCGGTTATTCACCAAGACCCGGCCGGAATAATTGCTTCCCAGCAGTTCCCCCAGCGTCTTAGCCGCATCTGCACCCGAACGGGCTGGTGTAAACTTGATTCGGTCTCCTGCGTGAACGACAGCGCTAATAGGGGCTTCCCTCTCGTTCACAGTCAGAATAGCGGGGGTAGCGGGTTCGCCTCGAATAACCATCCGCCGCCCGTCCAAGGTGATATTCAGGTTCTTCCCAGACTTTCCCAGCATATCGCCGTAAGTAAATCCATTCATCAACAGAATATCCCGCAGGGTCAAAATCCCACTCCGGAACAGCTTTGCCGCCTCTCCGTTAAGCGTCACCACATAGCTGTCGTTCAAAAGCCCCAAACCGGCGGAAACCGCAATCCCCAAGGGCGTCGCATACTCTGGGTTCGCCAAATCCAGACCGTCGGCAAAAGCGCTCTTCGCGTAATTGCTTCCTGCTACCGCCACGCGCCGCTCATCCATCTTCAAGCTCCGGGCCACCTTTTCCCTCAACCCATCCAGCTTGCTTCCGCCGCCTGCCAGGAACAGCGCTGATGGCGACCCGCCGTTCAACTCCGTCACCTGATTCGCAATAGCCTCCGCCAAACGGCCCATAGGCTCTTCAATCGCGGCGCAGACCTCCTCATAGGACCGCGTATTCTCCAGTCCCAGGATGTCCGTATAATGGCTCTCCCTCCCAGGCTGGTGGGCGCGCTTGATCTCCTCAGCAGTCTTAAAATCCACCAAAAAGGCCCGCATGATGGCTTCGGTGATCTCATCTCCGGCAATCGTCGCCATGGTATATCCCACAACAGTCCCATCCCGGCAAATGGCAATATCCGTCGTTCCCGCCCCGATATCCACCAAGGCCAGGTTTAACAGCCGCAGTTCGGCAGGGATAGCGGCGTTCATGGCGGCAATCGGCTCCAGTGTCAGACTGGCAACCTGAAGCCCCGCAGTCCGCATGGCAGCGTAAAGGCTCTCCACCACCTCTCCAGGAAGGAAGGTGGCCATCACATCTGCTTCCGCCCTCCGTCCATTATGCGCCAATAAAGACGACAGCGGATAATTATCCAAACGGTATTGGGTAATGGTATACCCCACCATAAAAAACTGCCGCCGCGCCTCCTCTTCTATTTGCAGGGCCTCCTCCGCTGCCGAAAGAGCGCCCGCTTCCAACCGGCTGATCTGTTCAGCGTCAATGGACTCCTCCCCCGTCAGTTCCATGGAGAAGCTCCCGCTCTGTGTCCGCAGGGCCCGCCCCGCCGCAGCTACGCACACCCGCTGCAAGCGGACGCCCAAACGTTCTTCCAGCCGTCCCGTCACGGTGCGGGCCAAATCCGCCACCTGTTGAATATTGTCGATCTGGCCGTCGATCATAGCCCGGCTGCTGTGCTCCGCCATTTCAATGTCCAGGACCTTCAGCCGGTCTCCCGCAGGCTTCCCCACGACGCCTACAACACTGCGCGTGCCGATATCCAGGGCAAAGATCATATCTCGTTCCTGGGCTCTGTATTCAGTCATATCGTGACGCTCCTTCTGGCATACTTTGTTCCTTCTTCCGCCCTCTCTTCATTTCCAGAAAAACCCATTCCGCTCCCCATTCCACTTCCACAAAATGTTGCCAGAAGGCGGCTTGATACCGCCTTCTGGCAACGCTCATTCAATGCGGGGAAGGCATCCCACTAAACTCTGTACCGCAGCAGCTTCCATCTGAAAGACAACACGGCGCAGGGGATTTCAAGGTCTCAAAGGCTTCCTCTGAAATCCGAATCAATACTTGCTGAAGGGGTTGGAATCGCCGGTGTAACCGCCGTATCCAGCGTCCACTTCCTCCGTTCCGCCGCTGTAAGCCGGAGTGGAAGGAGCGGAATAAGAGCCGCTGGAATACCCGCTGCTGTCGCTGCGCAACTGGAACTTGCTCATCAGGCTCTTCATCAAGGACGCCTGGCTGGACAGCTCCTCACTGGCGGCGGCAGACTCCTCGCTGGTAGCGGAGTTGGTCTGCACCACAGAGGAAATCTGGTCGATGCCCTCGGTCACCTGGGCAATGGCCTCGGCTTCCTCCTCCACGGCCTTGGCAATCTCCTGGAGGGCCACCATGGTCAAATCGGTTGCCTCCACAGTCTTGCCCAGGGACTCAGAAACCTGCTTCACAATCTCGCCGCCATCCTGAACAGAAGCAATAGAATGGTCAATCAGCTCTTTGGTAGCCTTCGCGGCCTGGTCAGACTTGGTGGCCAGGTTCCGCACCTCGTCGGCGACCACAGCGAAGCCCTTACCGGCACTGCCAGCGCGGGCGGCTTCCACAGCGGCGTTCAAAGCCAGGATATTGGTCTGGAAAGCGATATTCTCGATGGTGGCGATGATCTTGCTGATTTCCTCAGAAGACGCGGAGATTTTCTCCATAGCCTTCACCATCTCATCCATATACTGGGAGCTCTCCCGGACCCGCTTATCGGCGTCCTTGGAGTGACCCATGGCGGTCTCACTGCGCTTGGCGTTGCCCTGGGCGTTGTTGGAAATCTCAGCGATGGTGGCGGACAGCTCTTCCACAGCGCTGGCCTGCTCAGTAGCGCCCTGAGCCAGAGCCTGCGCGCCGGTGGAGACCTGCTCTGCGCCAGCGGAAACCTGCTCCGCGCTCAGACCGATCTGGGAAAGGGTATCGCTGAGGCCGCTGTTGATGACGCGGATAGACTTCAGCAGGGAACTCAGCGCACCCACATACATTGCCTCGGCCTTGGTACGGCAGTTGAAGTTGCCGTTGCCCATCTCTTCCAAAAGGTGGCAGGTATCTCCAATCACCTCAGAGAGAATATTCTGACTGGTCCGCATGGCGTGGCACATATCGCCCAGCTCGCTCTTGCTCTCATACTCCACAGGCAGATCCAGCTTGCCCTCGCTGAAGCCAATCAAAGCCTTATGTACCTGCTCAGCGGGAATCACGATGCTCTTCACAATAATCAGCGCAATGCGAATCACTACAGCGCTGGCGATAACCATGGCCACAATAATGGCGATCATCGCGATGTTGGAAATAACGTTCTGCTGGCTGATAATCTTGGCCTGCTCAGTCTGGAGCCTCTCAGCCAGGATATCACCCGCTTCAGCGGCCTGGTTCAAAGCAGGGGTGCAGCTTTCAACAATCATATGCGCTGCCTGCTGCTGGTTGGTGCGGGCCGTCTGGCCGATAGTGGTGGCCTCCTGTTCCCAGTCCTTCACCAGATTGGTAAAGTTATTCAGCTCGGTCTTGTCATCCAGGGGATAGATGTTGGTCAACTGCGTCAGCTTGTTGCTCAGGGTGCTGATTTGGTTGTTCGCAGTATCTATGCTGGACATATCGCCCGACATCACCGCATCCCGAAGATTGCGGGCGGCGCGGTTATACTCGATACGGCAGTCAGACACTAGTTGATTAGAGGCAACATACCCCTCCAAAATATTGGTATACTGATTTTTCTGCACTCTCATCAGGAGCAGCGACGCGATGATGATGATTGCGGAGACAACGATAGTGATTCCGTAACCCATAATCAGGCTCTTCCTGATTTTCATGTTCTTGATCATTTGCGATCTCCTCCTCAGTTTTCTTATATCCCGGTAATCTCTTAATATTCTAATCGGGGGCGCAGCTTTTACACTACGTCTCCGTATCTTCCCCGCTCCACGTCGCCAATCAGGCGTCCGTCCACCAGGGTCACCACTCTGCGCCGCATAATGTTGACGTACATACTGGCGTGGGTCGCCATAATGACCGTCGTTCCCCGGCGGTTCACCTCTCTGAGCAAATGAAACATATCCCAGATATTGTCATCGTCCAGGTTCGCGGTAATCTCATCCAGCACCAGGATCGGCGGACTGTTCACCAAAGCCCTTGCCAGCTCCACCCGGCGGCACTCTCCTCCAGACATCTCCGCAGGGTACTTCTTTCCCGCACCCCGCATTCCCACCAGGCCCAGCACCTTATCTACCCGAGCCTGCATCTGCTTACTGGTCTCGAAGCGCCGCTTGCCGATCTGGGCCGCGATCCGCAGATTCTCCTCCACAGTCATCTTGCGGATCAGCGTATGATCCTGGCATACCTTGCCGAATAGGATAGACATTCGGTTCTGGCTCCAGGGGATCAGCTTGGACAAGTCCTTCTTATCCAAATAAACCGTGCCCCGGTCAGGCTTGAGCTTGCCGGAGATGAGGTCCAGCAGAGTGCTCTTTCCCGCGCCGCTGCTGCCGGTGAGGAACACGAACTCCCCCTGCTCGATGGTAAGGCTGATATCCTCCACGCCCATCTCGTAGCGTTTGTCCAAGTGCTCCCGTCTTCGCCGCTTCCGGTCGATCTTGTAATACTTTGTTACATTGTCCAGGGTAATTGTGGGCATAATCCGTGCTCCTGTCCGTTCGAATGGCAAATCCTTCTTACGCTCCCCTGCCTCCGGAGAGGGGAAATTCTCCGGAGGCGTGGGACATGCGGTTTCCCGCGGGATTCAGTTGTAGATGGATTTCTCCCGGGCCAGCTTCAAGCTAATGACTTTGTCCAACGCCTGTACCTGCTGGAGTACACGGTCATTCACGCCTATCTGCGCGGTCAGGGGGGCCTCCGCATCATTCTCAGCAGCCCCGCCGTTGAGGATTTCGGAGAGACGGCGGGCGTCCTCCGGTTCCAGCAGGTCCCGCTGCTGCTCCAACACCTTCCGCGCCCGGCGGAGCTTATCCAGAGGCTCCTGGCGCATGGCTACCAGCATCTGGATGGCCACCTGGTCATCCCGGTCCACCGCCTCCGCAAGCTGACGGGAGAGGTCCAGCGTCTCATTCAGGCAGGTATACATTTTTTTTAGCTGCACATACGCATCCAGCAGTATTGATGCCTCCATAGCGCCCTCCTACTTTGCGGAATCTCCGCTTTTTTGGGCTTGACGGAAGGCGTCCCGCAGTTCGTTCACCATGGACTTCACCGGGGCCAGCACTTCCTTACGCCGGCCAATCCGCACCCGGCCCAGCTCATAGGTAAAATACTCATAAAGCTGCGCCAGGTTCTTGCTGATGGGGTACTGGCGGTCCAACGTGGCGTCCAGGTACTCGATGATGGCTACACTGCGGTCCACAGCATTTTCAAACACAGGGTATTCCTGCCTATCCAGCATGATTTCCGCCAGGGACAGCCGCTTATACAGCTCATCGTACAGCAAAAGCAGCAGCTCGCCCTGGGTCATTGTGTTGATGCTCTGTTCCTTATATTGTTGGAAGCCCTTCATATCCATCGTTTCTGGATCACTCCTTCTTAATAGCCTCCCATCATCGACATGATTGAGGAGCTCTGAGAATTCATCTGGGAAATAAGCTGCTCCAGCCGGGAGAACTGGGTCGTGTAGTAGTCTACCTGGTCAGACATCTTATCCTGCCACTTCTCAATCTCCTCGTCGATCTTGTTAAGCTGCTTCTGAATGGTATTGGTGTACAGCGTACTGGGCGCCAGGAGAGAGCCGGCCTTGTTCACCAGGACACCCTTGGTGCCGGATACCGCGCTGGTTCCCGTGGTAGCGCCATAGAGGTCCAGGGGGGTCTTCAGCGCCTGCATCAAGCCGTTTGTGCTGGAGCCGTCTTCCGCGCTCTTTGTGAAGATGTCCCGCACCTTGTCCGGGTCCTCGTTCAAGGTATTCCGCAAGGTCTGCTCGTCAAATTGCATGGTGGTCAGTCCATTGCTGTAGGATAGGGTAATCCCTGCGGCCTTCAAAGCGTCGCCGTTGGTTCCGGTCATGGAGACGGCGGAGGTCAGACGCTTATACAGGGAAGACAGGTCGGAATCTCCGAACAGCAGGCCTGTCTTTGCCTT
>CAOJHG010000144.1 GCA_948435975.1 uncultured Oscillibacter sp.
CGGATGTGGAGATTGTCAAGAAGTAAAGTCCGAGGATACACCATTACTGACCAAGATGTCCCAGTTTTGAAATTGGCGGATTATGTCTTCCAAAAGTTGAGTTTTCTCAGGATACAAAACAACATTGTCGAAATATTTACAACGAATCACTGTAACGCATTTTTCATTTATTTGAAAAACCACGCACTGGAGACCCTGTCGTTTTCTCCGGAGGCCTGTCCTTCCAGCCAGCCTGTGCCGCCGTGTGCGTCAGCGAGGTACCCGTCAAGGCTCATTGCGACAAATAAAACCATCTTTTTCAAAATAGTGCGCCTCCTTTCGGCTTTGAGTAATTATTTTCAGTCTGCCATTCTCCGCTTTAAGAGTCAATATGTCTGCTGTGGAGCAAGGAAAAGGTATTTTTTTGCGGATTGCTCTGGGCAAACCCGGAAGGGTGTGTTATAATTACAAAAATAGATTGGAAGATAGGGAAAGCAGCCTGGACGATGCCGGTTCTATCTTTCAGCATGGGACGCTTCCGTTTGAGCGGACGGTAAAAAGACATGTGAAATATGGACATAGGAGGAATTGACTGTGCGGATTCATCGGATGCAGGCCAGCTTTGGCAAGCTCCAGGGGGAGGTTTTGGAGCTGCGGGACGGACTGAACATCCTACAGGCGCCGAATGAGGCGGGGAAGTCTACTTGGTGCGCCTTTTTGCTGGCGATGTTCTATGGCATCGACACCAGAGAGCGGAACAGGACGGGCTTCATCGCGGACAAGAACCGCTACGCTCCCTGGAACGGTGCGCCGATGGGGGGACGGCTTGACTGCCAGGTGGATCAAGAGAACCTGACGCTTCTCCGGGCTACCTGTAGGCAGAACGCCCCTATGAGGGAATTCCAGGCCTTGTACGCGGGTACCCAGACGGCGGTCCTGGGGCTGACAGGGGAGAATTGCGGCGAAACCCTCCTTGGGGTCAGCCGGGAAGTCTATGCCCGCAGCGCCTTCATCCGGCAGAGCGGCCTGCCCATTACTCCGGATGCGGGCCTGGAGCGGCGCGTGGCCTCCCTGATTACCTCTGGAGAGGAAGGCGTGTCTTACTCCGAGGCCGCAAAGGTCCTCCGGGACCAACTGAACCGCCGCCGCCATAACAAAACGGGCCGCCTTCCCTCTTTGGAAGCGGAACTGGCGGCGACAAGGAGCCTTCAGAATACCCAGGCAGAGCTGCTCCGTCAGTTGGAGGAAGCCAGGGAGCAGGCCAAGACCCTGGAGGCGAGAGCGGCTGAGCTGGAAGAGGAGCTTGCACAGTTGGACCGCTGGGAGGCACACCGGCAGCGACAGATTCTGGTAGACGCGGAGGAAGCCGCTGAACGTGCGGAAAAGAGGGCGTTGGAGCTTCGCAGGCGTTTGGAGGAATCGCAGGTGCCGGAGAACGATGCCATAGGCCGCTTGCGGGGAGCTATCGTGAATCTGGAGACTGTGCGCAAGAGTACGGAAAAGGCTTTGATGCAGCGGGATGAGGCGATTACAGCCAAGCGCGAGGCGGAAGCGGCCATGAATGGCAGTCCCTTCGCCGGAATGACGCCGGAGGAAGCGGAACAGCAGCCGCTGGACCTGCCGCCGAAGCCGAAGTTCCCATTGCTGGCGGGGGTCCTCTTTGTCATTCTGGGGCTTGCTTTGGGCGGGGCGGTTTATATGGCGCAGGCGGGGGGAGATATTCCTTTGGCCGTGGGCTGTGGTTGCGGTCTGGCTGGCGCTGGCTGGCTGGCGGCAGCTCTGGTCACTAGAAAGCGTCAGGCCAGATGGAAAGCGCAGGCCGCCGAAGTGCGGGGAGAGCGTAATAAGGCTCTGGAGGTCTATAAGTCCTTGTGCGAAGCCGCTGAGAATGCCCGGTCAGAAGCGGGAGTAAAGATTGCGGCGGCGGACAGCCTGTATGTTTCTCTGTCCACCAATGAGGAAGCTATCCTGAGAGAAATCCGCCGCTTTGCCCCGGAGGCCTACGACGTGATCTCTGGCGATGCGGCTCTGCGGGGGTGTGCGATTCGCCGGAAGGAGCTGGCGGAAGCAGACGCCGCTGCAAGAGAAGCCCGCCTCCGGACGGATGTGCTGGCCCAGCAGTTTCCCGAAGTGGGGGAGGGGACGCCTTTGACGCCGCCTGTGAGGGGACGCGCTTCCATCTTGGCAGAACAGGAAAAGAACCGGGAGGAGCTCATTGCCGCCCGTTCCAAGGCGGACCAGCTCTCTGGGCGGTTTCACGCGACGGGAGATCCGCTGGTGCTGGAGTCCTCCGCCGGACGGCTGATAGAGCAGATTGCCGGGATTGAGCAGGAGTACGAAGCAATCGAGCTGGCTCTCAGCGCCCTGGAGACGGCCAACAACCGATTACAGCAGCGCTTTTCTCCCGCCCTGGGCTGCCGCGCAGAGGAGATTTTCGCCGCACTGACCGCTGGTGCTTACGACAGTGTGGCCTTGGACCGGGATTTCCACGTCTCAGCGGAACCGTCGGACACCGGGATACCCAGAGAAGCGGGGCTGCTCTCCGGCGGCGCGGCGGATCAGCTTTATCTCGCGGTGCGGCTGGCCATCTGCGACCTGGTGCTGCCGGAGGAACAGGCCGCCCCCATTGTCCTGGATGATGCACTGTCTAATTTTGACGATGAGCGCTGTGCCGCCGCGCTGACTTGGCTTCGGAAGGAGGCGGAGAAGCGGCAGATTCTCCTTTTTACCTGCCACAGCCGGGAGGCGGAATTTTTTGCGGAAGACCCGGAAGTTTCCGTTCAGCGGTTGACGGCCTTTGCAGAGTTGGTATAGAATGAGGCCAGCGTAAAATCATTATTCTCAAGTCAAAAAAGAGAGGGAGATTTACTATGAGCGAATGTACCCATGACTGCTCCACCTGCGGCGAGTCCTGCGCCGAGCGTGCGGAGCCCCAGTCCCTGCTGAAAGAGCTGAACCCAAACGCCCGGGTGGGCAAGGTCTATGGCGTCGTGTCCGGGAAAGGCGGCGTGGGCAAGTCCATGGTCACCAGTCAGCTTGCCGTTATCATGAGCCGGCGGGGATATCAGATCGGCGTGCTGGACGCGGATATCACCGGCCCTTCTATTCCAAAGGCGTTTGGTCTTCATGGTCAGGCGGTGGGCAGCGAGGCGGGCATCTATCCCATGGCAACCCGCACAGGCATCCAAGTCATGTCCACGAATCTGCTCCTGTCCAACGAGACGGACCCGGTTATTTGGCGGGGGCCCGTTATTTCCGGCATGGTGCAGCAGTTC
This sequence comes from uncultured Oscillibacter sp., assembly GCA_948435975.1. Lineage (GTDB taxonomy): Bacteria > Bacillota > Clostridia > Oscillospirales > Oscillospiraceae > Oscillibacter. The sequence goes on from CAOJHG010000144.1 coordinate 3,255, forward strand.
TGGACGGATGTGCTGTGGAACTGCGACTATCTCTTTGTTGACATGCCTCCTGGAACGGGCGACGTATCCCTGTCGGTTTTCCAGTCCATCCCCCTGGACGGCATCCTTGTGGTGGCATCTCCGCAGGAGCTGGTGAGCATGGTGGTGGAGAAGGCCGTAAAAATGGCGGAGATGATGGAGGTGCCCATCCTGGGTCTGGTGGAGAACATGAGCTATGTGGCCTGCCCGGACTGCGGCAGAAAAATTCATCTTTTCGGCGAGGGAAAGACCGCCGGAGCCGCGAAGCGCCATCATCTGCCCCTGCTGGCGGAAATGCCCATTGACCCGGCTCTGGCGGCGCTGGTGGACGCGGGGAACATCGAGGATTTCCAGGGAGATTGGCTGAACGCCGCTGCGAACATGCTGGAGGACAAATGAGATGCAGGAGCTGAAGGACCGGATCGTAAAAGAAGGAAAGGTCCTCCCTGGCGGTATCATCAAGGTGGACGGCTTTTTGAACCACCGGGTAGATACTGAGCTGCTGGACCACATCGCGGCAGAGTTCGGGAAGTGCTTCGACATGGATGCTGTTACTGTTGTCCTCACCGCCGAGGCGTCCGGGATTGCGTTGGCGTCCATAGTGGCTCAGCACTACCATAAGCCGATGCTGTTTGCCAAGAAAGCCAAGAGCGATAACATTGAGGGCGGTCTTTATCAAAGCGAGATTTTCTCCTATACGTATAAAAAGAAGGTGACGCTGCTGGTCAGTAAGGAGTGGCTCCATGCGGAAGACAAAGTGCTGGTAGTGGACGACTTCATGGCCAACGGCGAAGCCATGCGGGGGCTGTGCGATATCGTGGAACAGGCGGGCGCGGAGCTGATGGGCATCGGCTGTGCTGTGGAGAAGGGCTTCCAGGGCGGCGGCGACCGGCTTCGGGAAGCTGGCGTGAACATCCATTCTCTGGCTGTGATTGACGCTGTAGACCCCATTGTATTTCGGGAATGACCCTGCTTTTGTATGAGAATCAAGAGGAGCTTAACTTGAAGGAGGCGCGGAAAAATCCTGCGGAAGTGATTTACACCTATGGATTGAGATACTTCGACGGTCCTGACTGCTTAGGAAGCTATCACCCCAAGCGGTGCAGGCGTTATCTCAAGGACCTGCGGGAATATCTGGACCGCTGGTTTATCGAAGACGCAGAGACCTGGGCCTGCTTTGACCAATATTGTAATTCTGATGATGAAGTTGACCAGGTAGCTCTTACCTGGGCCTTGGACGCTATATGTGAATTGGAACGGACTTATTTGAATTCTCTGAAGGATGTAGATAAGGCATGGTTTGACCGCCGCTTTCGATTTGAGGCTGAAAATCTGTGGGATGGCGAGTATGTTATGGTATTTGATGACAGGATATGGTTGAGCTTTGGGGAAGGGAAGGAGTTTCACCCATAAACCGCGTCCTCCTGCCTGCCAAAAAGAAGGACCGGCAGTCGAAACCATTCCAAGCGGCGAACGGCTGACGGTCATGGCCTGCGTCGAAGAGTTCCCTTCCGCGTCGGGGGCGGCGCATTTTCCCGGCGGCGGGATGATTTCAATAAAAAGGAAGTGTTTATCAATGTCCCACCAAATGGTAATTGTCCTGGACTTCGGCGGACAATATAATCAGTTGATTGCCCGGCGGGTGCGGGAATGCGGCGTCTACTGCGAGGTCAAGCCCTATACCACGCCTCTGGCCGAGCTGAAGGCCATGGAGCCCATCGGCATCATCTTTACCGGAGGCCCCAACAGTGTCTATGAGGAGACTTCACCCCATGCAGACCCAGAGATCTTCCGTCTAGGCGTGCCTATCTTGGGGATTTGCTACGGCTGTCATCTCCTGGCCTATCACCTGGGCGGAAAGGTCATCGCAGCCGCAGATGATTCCGCCAGGGAGTACGGAAAAACAGAGACATTTTTCGACACCGCCTGTAAGCTCTTTAAGGGTCTCCCCGCTCAGGGTATTTCTTGGATGAGCCATGGGGACTATATGGAAAAGGTCCCTGAGGATTTCACGCTCTGCGCCCACAGTGCCGCCTGTCCCAACGTGGCAATTGCGGATGAGGCACGGGGCTTTTACGGCGTCCAGTACCACCCGGAGGTCAACCACACCGAGCATGGAACAGACATGATTCACAACTTTCTCTACGAGGTCTGTGGGGCAAAGGGCGACTGGACCATGGGAGATTACAAGGAGGACGCCATTTGTCAGATTCGTGAGAGAGTGGGAAACGGCCGGGTGCTGCTGGCCCTCAGCGGCGGCGTGGATTCCTCTGTAGCGGCGGCGCTGGTAGCGGAGGCGGTGGGAAGCCAACTGACCTGCGTGTTTGTAGATCATGGCTTGATGCGGCTGAACGAGGGTGATGAGGTTGAGGCAGCCTTTGCCAAATGGGATGTCAACTTTGTCCGGGCCAACGCGGAGGAACGGTTTCTCACGAAGCTGGCAGGTGTCACAGAGCCAGAACAGAAGCGAAAGATCATCGGCGAGGAATTCATCCGGGTTTTTGAGACGGAAGCGAAAAAGATTGGCCAGGTGGACTATTTGGTACAAGGGACGATTTACCCCGATGTTATTGAGTCCGGTGCAGGAGACGCGGCGGTAATCAAAAGCCATCATAACGTAGGCGGCTTGCCGGATTATGTGGACTTCAAGGAGATTATCGAGCCTTTGCGCCTGCTGTTCAAGGACGAGGTGCGGCAGCTTGGCCGGGAGCTGGAATTGCCGGAATATTTGGTGATGCGCCAGCCGTTCCCAGGGCCGGGACTTGCGATTCGGGTCATCGGCGAGGTGGCAAAGGATAAGCTGGACACTTTGCGGCAGGCGGATTTCATTTTCCGGGACGAGATTGCAAAA
>CAOJHG010000145.1 GCA_948435975.1 uncultured Oscillibacter sp.
TCGCTGATGCTGGTGAGGATGGTGTAGTCCATCCGCCCCAGGTACTCCTTCACGTCCACCCGCCCGGTGAAAATCACGTCCGGCACCCCCAGGGCCTCCGTCAGCTCCACGCACTCCTGTGCGTACTTCTCCTCCTCGTCCATGGGGCCCATGATCCAAAGCCGCAGGCGGCTGTTCTTCTCCTTGGCGAAGGCGAACGCCCGGATCATGGTCTTCACGTCCTTAATGGGCGTCACCCGGAGGATGGCGCCGATGTTGATGTAGCCGGCGTCCTCCTCCGTCTTTCCGGGGAGCCTCTCCAGGCGCTCCGTGACGATGCCGTTGGGCGTCACCCGAATCTTCTCCGGGGCGCAGCCCATCTCCTGCTGGAGCTTCCCCGCCCGGCCGTAGAGGCAGGTCACCACGTCCGCCCGGTCATAGGCCAGCCGGGACATCTTCTGAAACTGGTCCATCCAGACGTTCTTATAGATGCCGGCCACCCACTCCGCTTTCAAAAGCTCCTCTTCCCGCTCCCGGGTGTAGATGCCGTGCTCCGAGACCACCAGCCCACTTCCATACAGGAAGGCGGCCATGCTCCCCAGCACGCCGGCGTAGCCCGTGGCCACGCAATGGTAAAGGTCCGCCTTGGGCAGATTCGTCTGGAGCACCCGGAACAGCGGCAGGTAGATGGACCGCATGGTCCACAGGAAGTCCGAAAAGCCGATGTAGGGATAGCGCTTTTGGTAATAGTCCTCCACGATCCGGAGGAAGTCTCCTCCCATCAGCAGATCGTCAATGGAAAACCGCTTTTTCTGGAACATGCTGAAGACGGTATCCCAGTCCACATCGTCTCCGGAGACGATGCTTTGCAGGGCTTTATACTCCTTGGCCCGCAGCCGGGTCCGGCGTTTGGTGTGCTTCCGGTGGGCCCAGTCCTTGTCGTTCAGGTAGACCTCGTAAACCGCCGTCAGGTTCTGGGGGAGCTCAAACTTGAACTGCCCGCTCAGGGTGCGGTCCGCAATGACGGCCAGCAGCACAAACTCCACCTGGGGCCAGGCTTGAATCATGCTGTGCACCCAGCTGGAAACGCCGCCCACCATGTAGGGGTAGCAGCCCTCCGCCACCAAGCAGATTTTCAAGAGTCCTCTCTCCCCCCCTTCTACTGGAACACGCGAATCAGCTCCAGGGTTTCCCGGTCAATGACCACCGAGGAGCGCTTTAAATCGTCAATGGTCGCAAAAAACTTCTCTCGCTGGCCGTTGCTGAAATAGAGCTTCAAAAAGCAGGAGTAGGTGGCCAGCGTGTTGGGATACTGGGCGGCCGCCCGCAAGCACCACTTCTCGCAGCGCTCGAACTCCTTCAAGTCCAGCAGCCGGAGGCTCACCGCCTCATACTGGTGGCTTTTCAGCTGCTCCGGTCCCGCCTGGAAGAGAATTTCGCAGGTCTCCTCCAGCAGGTTCACATACCGCTCCTGCTCCAGGCCGGTCAGAACCTTTTGTCCCAGCACCTGGTTCATATAGTCCACCAGGGCGTCGGCGTACTGGAGCCGGTTCTCGTCCTCCTGGCGGATCAGGGCATACTGCTTCTCCACATTTTCCTGGAACACGTTCAGCGTGCTTTGCAGGACCGAGGCCGCGTAGTGGGCCGTCTCCGTGTCCTCGCTGTTCATCGCCAGGGCGATGGTAGCCAGGGAATTCTGAATGTCCCCCCGGACCACGCTCATCATCAGCGTCCGCAGCTCGCTGGCCTCCGTGATCTCGATGGCCTCCTCCAGGGGAGCCAGGTTGCTCTCCCGCTCCTCCTCGGCGTGAATAAAGGTCCGGGCCCGGGCCTTGCTGAACACCACGTCCTCCAGGTCCACCGGGTCGTAGTAGAACAGCCGGAACAAAATCAGTGCCAGCACGAAGAAACAGGGCCCCACCACCGGACACAGCAGCATCACAATGGAGCAGAGGACAAAGCTTCGGTTCTTTCTCTTAAAAAGCAGGATGTTCAGCAGAATGTACAGCAGCACCACCAGGACGTTGAGAATCAGGATGATAAAAAAGAGCCTAAGCTGCGTCATTTCCATCGTCCTCCATGGTTTCCACTACCCGGCTTCCAAAGCCCAGCTCCATGAAACGCTGGATCACATACCTCGCGTCATCCCGGTTGGTATTGGCCAGCAGCGCGTAAAGCTCTCCGTCCTCCAAGAGGCCGATATAGTCGCTCTGGCGCAGCTTGGACGCCAGAAGGCCGCCGCTCTCCCGGCGATCCGTTCCCAGGGTATCCACCCGCAAAAGAGTGCACTCCGTCAGCCCCTTTCGCCGGGCCGACAGGAACGCCTTCACCAGTCCGGAGAAAGCCTCGGTGCCCAAAATGTTCGTGTTCTCAATATAGCGCTGGTGCTCCAGCGTGGCCAGATAGCGGTTGGCCCCCAGCACCGCGTTTTGAATCAGGGAACTGATGACTACCAAATGGTTCGCCTGGCCCAGAGTCATGCTCTCCCAGGGGATTCCCCAGACCATCAGGATCAGCTGCATTTCGTCCTGCTCGAAAATGGCGTTGGCCATCAGGGGATAGCGGTCATCCAGCTTGCGGTTGATGTAGACCTTTCGGGCAACCAAGGTGTCGTAAAGCTCCCCCAGCTCAGTATACCGGATGGAGTTGCCCAGCATCTTCGCCTTCTCCGAGGTGGAGGAAAACAGGCGGGCGTAAGAGGCGTTGGAGATGGTGTAGATGGCCACGTCCTGGCTCTTGACCAGCTTCCCCAGCATCTCCGCCGCGTAGAACAACACCTCCTCGGGGCTGTACTGATTCAGGGCGGAGGTGATGCTGTAGATTTTCCCCACGCTGTCGTTCTGGTTAACAATCTGGGTTTCCAGAGCGTTCTTTACCCGAACATTACTGCCGTTGATGTCCTGAATGTCCGTCAACTGCAAGGTGAGGAAATCCCGTTCCTCCATGCTCTCCCGTTTTAACTGCCGGATCTGGTCCCGCATGTAGCCCACGGTCAGTCCCAGAATGAAGAGCTGGGCCGTCCAGACATAGGTATTCGTGTCCAGCAACACCTCATAACTGGTTCGGTTATAGCTCTGACGGAAGCAATACCCCGCCACAGCCAGCACCGCCGAGAAGGTGGCCTGCTGCTGGCCGTAGACAATGGCGAACAGCAGCACGTACAACAGGTAGAAGTCCAGCTTGGAGAAATAGGCGCTGCCCACCGCCCGGTTGTTCAGCATGAAAAAGGGAATGAAAACGATCATATTCTCCACATAGGGGATCAGCGCCTTCAGCAGCCAGCCAAGCTTCTGGTATAACCGGGCGAAAAAGCCCTTCTTCCCGCCGCCGTCGGTGAGAAACTCCTCCCTGTGTTTTTTCATGTACTGGAGAATCTTCTCCACGATTCCCGACACTTCGCAGAAGAACGGATTTCCAAACTCGCTCTCGTACCGGCGGCCGGAGAGGACCCGGCGCTCACTCACCGGCTGATCGTCCACAATCACCACCGGCTCGCCTATGGCCTCCTGAATGAGCTCCGCCAGCTCCCGCTGGGTAATCACCTCCGGAGAGGAGATGTTGTAAATCTCGTACTCGTGCTTGGCGCAAGTGGCCAGACGGCACAGGAACTCCACGGCGTCCGTCTCGTACAAAAGGGAAAAGCTTCTCCCCGGAAGGACAGTGAGAACGTGCTTTTCAAAGGCCTCCAGGCACATGGCGCCGCAGATCTCCCGGATCTCCCCCCGGTTCTTCGGAACCTTATAAAAGTGATCCAGCCGCAGGGTAATCAGGTCCAATTCCCGATTTTTGCGGTAGCTGGCGCACATCTCCTCCCCCTGGGCCAAGGCCATGCCCCGGACGCCCACCGGCGTGAGGAGCTCCTCCTCCGGAATATCCTCCGAATAGCTGCCGCTGTACACCTCGTCCGAGGACAGGTAGACAAACCTTCCCCGGCCCCGGGAGGAATAGCTCATCAGGATGTTCATCAAACCGGCGGAGTATTTTACCGCGTCGGTCTCTACCTCCCGCCAGCGGTAATTCGTGTCAAAGGCCCCCAGATAGATGGTCAGGTCCGGATCGACACTCTCGAAAATGTCGCCTATGCAGGTATAATCGTATGTAAAGTTGTATTTTTCAAAAACCTTTTGGTAGACGGTTCCGGTATACCGGCTCCCGGTCAAAAGGCTGATGCGATGGCCCTCTTTTTTCAGCTTGATAATGATGCTGTCAATCAAGCTACCCGAACCGCCAATCAACAGAACATTCATAAACCGCACCCCGCAAACGAAAGGGAGACTCCGCGCTCCCTGAACCCACTTCAACGCAATATCCATCGCCGGAACGTAAACCGGCGGATTTATCTTTTGAAATCCGCGGCGGGCATCACCGGCCGGTTGAAAGACGCCATTGCGTCTTTACAAGTGCGCCGGCGCCTCACGGCTCGCGGCCAATCTCCTCCGCCGGAAGATTCCGTTCCAGAAGAAGGGCCTTCAGCTCCTCCCGGCTCTGGCAGAACTGCCGCAGACGGCGGGAGACCGTCTCCCAGTGCTGCTCCGCCTCCGCCTCCGCTTTGGCTTTCAGCACCTCGCACTCCCGCTTTGTGTCCGCCTCCAGCTGCCGGGCGCCGCTCAGAAGGATCTCCGCCTCCTGACGGGCCTTGGCGATCAGGGCCTCCGCCCGCCGCCCGGCGTCCGCCAGAATCCGTTCCGCCTCCGCCCGGCTCTTTTCCTCCATCTCCCGGCAGACACTCTCTTGACGGCTGCTCAGCCGCTCAATGTTCTCCAGATACTGGGCCGCCGCCTTCTCCGCGCTTTCAAAAATCCCGCTCAAGGACAGGGAGGCCTCGGCAATGGAACCCGCCCGGTCGATCTTGATCTCCCGGTCCGAGAGCCGCTTCTCCACATCCACCAACCGGAGCCGAAGCCGGTCAATCTCATCCTCCCGGTCCGCCAGCGCGTCCAGCAGCTCCTTCCGCCCCAATTTCCGCATCTCGATTTCCGACATCTTCTCCCACTCCCTCCGCCGCCCGGAAAGGCGGCCTGTCACGACCTTCCTCCAAACGCCCCGGCCCCGAAGGACCTCGCGCGCTGTCGTCCCCGATAAAATCGGGAGAAACACAAGGGATTTGATGACAGCCGTATACGGCTGTCATCAAAAAGCGTACGCTTTTTGCATCCACAAGTATATTTACAAAAAAAGGAATCCCCTTGGCGCCACACACCCGTGACGCCAAGGGGCCGTCTTGCTTCCCAGGCGCCCGGTTTTCAGAGCATCCCCACCTCTTGCAAGGAGCACAATCCAGTGTAGTATAACACGCCCACCTGCGCTGTGCAAGCGGCAGAAGCCCGGCCCCACTCTTCAAAAGAAACGCCCGATTCCCTGGCCGGCGTCCCAACCCCCGGCCTAGCCCCTCAGATTTTCCCGGGCGGCCGGGTTGTGGGAAAAAATCTCCCCCACGGTCTGGCAGGTCTCCATATCCGCACAGTCACCGCAAGTGGCCACGCCCCTTTTCAGCGCGCACCGGCGAACAGCGCAAAGCTGTTCACAGTACACGGTTTTAACCCCGTCTTCACGGCAGCCTTCGCAGTTGATATGTTCCGGCAGAATGGGCGCCTGATTCGCCTCGGCCCACAACTTTGCGGTCTTCTCCCGCAGGGCTTGGTCATCCCGGACCGTCGCCAAGTAGGCGTCGCAGGCCTCGCAGTCCAACCCGCAGTATGCAATTTTATTCTTCATCCTTAAAAACCTCCCCGCAACGCCTGTTTGGAATTCCACCTTCACGTTGGTCTCTTTTTTTGCAAAAAAACGGAAATTATATCCGTATTATTTGCGCAAAACCCGAGAAAACCACTATCTTAATGCAGTGAATATACATTCATTATAACACAGGCCAGCCCAGATGAAAAGCAAAATTTGAATAATTTCGTAGACTATTTTTTCACAATTTCCCCGCCGCCGGCGAATTGCAGAGGATTCCCCCTGGGTCGGCTATGAAAGCCGCGAAGATCGCCCAGGGGGAAAACTATTTGTTTCAATCCTAGAGCAGCACCCAAAAAATCATGAGAAACGTTCAGCGGTCCAGGAATCGCAGGGCCGCGTTCTCGTCCCAGACGTGCGTCAGCCCGCCTGCGTCCTTCGCCTTGCCCTGCGCTCCCTG
>CAOJHG010000146.1 GCA_948435975.1 uncultured Oscillibacter sp.
GCCACCATGCGCAATGTGGTGGACTTGCCGCAGCCGGAGGGACCAACCAGGACGATGAACTCGCTGTTGGCAATATCCAGGTCAAAGGACTGCACCGCAACAACGCCCTGATCCGTCACCTGGAGGGAGGTTTTTTTCTCCGCACCGCCCATTTTCGCTTTCTTCCGGCTTCCGCTGTGGGGATAGATTTTTGTAATGCCCTTTAAATTCAAAGTTGCCATATCCTGCTTCCTCCCTTATTCCGCCGCCGCATAACGGTCATAGGCATCCTGATACGCCTGGAGCAGATCGTCCATACCGCACTTTTTGCTTAAATACTCCTTGTACCGCGCCCACTCCTCATCCGTGGGACCGCCGTCCCGGAGCCACAGGCCCTCCTGCTCCTTCACGGCCAGCTCAAAGTCCGCCTTATGCCAGTCGATGGTCTCCATTTCCATGCTGGTGAACACGCAGTCCACGGGATAGAACGTGGTATCCTTCACATAGGGCATCCAGAACTCATCCAGGTCCGTGAGCCGCTCAATGGCCCGGTCCTCCATGTAGAACACACCGCTGTAATACTCCGCCAAAATCAGCTTGGGGCCGTAAACCTCATATTGGTTGCGGACCTCACCGGCGCTCTTTCCGTAGTTCGCCTGGGCCTCGTCCTCGGTGATGGCAAGCCACATGCCATTCTCGTCCTGTCCGGTGAAGAACACGCCCTTTGGACCATACTGGAGCTGCATGACGATTTCGCCGTTGTACCACTGGTCAAAGAACTTCAGCAGGTTAATGGGGCTCTGGCACTTATTGGTGATGCAGAGCTGGCCGGAGGTGATGGGAGTACCAGGACGGATGGTGACGCCGCAGGTGTTCTCGTACTCTGTCCCCTTGGGGCCGGTAAGGGGCGGCAGGAAGACATAGTCCCCGGCATACTCGCCCATCAGCTCTTCAATGTACCACCAGGTAGACACGCCCACGTAGCCCTGCTGACACTTGGCAATGAGCTGGCTGTCGCTCTGGCTGAACATCTCCACATCCATCAGGCCCTCGGCATACCAGTCGTGGAAGTAAGTCAAACAGTCCCGGTAGGCATCGCTGGCGCAGACGAATTCGACCTTTCCATCGCCGGACAGGTGGATGTCGCTGATAACGTCGTTGGGCCAGTTCGTGAAGCCGAAGCCCGCGTAAAAGATGTTCTGTCCCCAGCACCACTCGTCAAAGCCGGTGGTCATGGGCAGGGTGGAGCCGGGTGCGTTGCCGTAGTATTTGGCGGACATGTCGTTGTCCTTGAAGGCCTTCAGCGCGTCGTGGAGCTCATCCAGGGAGGTGGGAACCGCAAGCCCCAGGTCGTCCAGCCAGGCCTTGTTAATCATACTGTATTGGGGAACGGAGAAGATGGAATAGTCATTGTCCAAATCCGCGCCAATGCCCGCCGTGGTCATCTGTTCACCGGCTGGCAGACCATAAATCCTGCCGTCCTCCTGGGTGATTGCCGCCCGTATCTCGGGGTGCTCCTCCAGAATGGCGCAGAGGTTGGGCATGATGTCCGGCGTCAGATAGGGCACAAGGTCCAGGAAGGTGCCGTCGTCCCCGTACCGGGCCAGGTCGTAGTTGGAAAAGCCTACACCCATGAACGCGTCCGGGTACTGCCCGCCGGTGATGCGGATGTTCACCTGCTCCGCCAGGGAGTCGCTCATGGTCTCCCAGTTGATCTTGATGCCAGCGCTCTCCTGAAGCGTGTTGAGCACCTCGTTTCCGCCGTAGCCGCTGGACAGAGCGGAGATAGCGCCCATGATATCAAATTCCGTCTGCTCCGTGTTAGGATTGACAGTGCCGTTGTTGACGTTCACCACCAGTCCTCCGCCGCAGCCGGTCAGCAGAGACAAGGACATTGCCGCAGTTACAAGCGCGGCGCAAAGTTTCTTTTTCATAATGCTCCTCCTCTCTCAGCCCTTGACGGCTCCGGCCATGAAGCCCTTTTCAAAATGTTTCTGCACAAAGGGGTAGATGACCAGCATAGGCACCGCCGCCACGATCATGGAGCAGAATTTCAGCAGCTCCGTCAGCTTGTTCAGCTCCGCGTAGCCGCCGGAGATGGTGGACGCCTGGGCCGCAGACGCCGAACTCTTGATGAGGATGTTCCGCATGACCAGAGGCAGCGGCGTCCCCTTGCCGCCCAGGTAAATCAGGGCGGTGAACCAGTCGTTCCAATAGGCCACCATGGAGAACACCACCATCACCGCCATGATGGGCATGGACAGCGGAATCACCACGCTGAAAAAGGTCCGCAGCTTCGAGCAGCCGTCAATCTCCGCGGCCTCAATCAAATCACGGGGGATGCTGTTCTGGAAGTAGTTGCGGACGATAATCATATTGCCCACCGCTACGCCGCCGGGGAGGAACAGCGCCCACATGCTACCTGTCAAACCTGTGGCTTTCACCACCAGATAGGTGGGGACCAATCCGCCGCCGAAGTACATGGTAATCAGGAAGAAAATGCTCAGCGCCTTGCGTCCCGGCAGGTCCTTCTGGGCCAGGGGGTAGGCGGTGATGTACAGCATCAGGACCGAGAAGACCGTGCCAATAACCGTGTATTTAATCGAGTTCAGAAAGCCGGTGACAATGCTCTTTTCCGCAAAGACGGCCTTATACCCGTCCAGGGTGAACCCGCTGGGAAACAAGAAGGTCTTCCCGGCGTACACCTCATAGGGGTCGGAGAAAGAGGCCACCAGGACATAATACAGCGGATACGCCACAATTACCAGTACCACTGCGCAGATTGCCACCAGGATGATGTCGCTGGTCCGCTCGGACATACCGGTAGAGAGCTCTTTTTTCTTTGCCATTTCGTTCCGCCTCCCTTACACGAATTCCACGTCCGACGCCTTGGACGCAATCTTGTTGACAATCAGCAGCAGCACGATATTGACCGCCGTGTTGAACAGGCCCACCGCTGTGGAGTAGCTGTATTTGGCGCTCTCAATGCCCTGCTGGTACACATAGACGGCGATGACATCAGAGGTTGCCCGGTTCAAATCAGTTTGCAGCAGCCAGACCTTTTCAAAGCCTACGTTCATCAGGCCGCCCGCCGCCATGATAAGGTTTAGGATCGCCATAGGTAGCAGCTCCGGGATGTCGATGTTTAAGATCCGCTGAAACACTGACGCACCGTCAATCTTCGCCGCTTCATAAAGGCCGGGGTCCACATTGGCCAGAGTAGCCAGGTAGATGATGCAGCCCCACCCGGCGTCCTGCCAGATGCCAGAGGCAATGTAAATGGTGCGGAAGGCAGAGGACTGGGTGAGGAAATCCACCTGTGTCCCTAAAATCAGGTTCAAAAGTCCGCCGGAGGGACTGAGGAAAATGCGAATCATACCGCAGATGACCATGACGGAGATGAAGTGGGGCGCATAGAGCACCGTCTGCACCACCCGCTTGAATTTGTGGAATCGAAGCTGGTTGATAATCAGGGACAAAATGATGGGGATAGGGAAGCTCCACAGCAGGCTGTACAGGCTGATAAGGACCGTGTTCTTAATCATCCGCCAGCAGGTGGGGGAGCTGAAGAAGCGCTGGAACCAGTACCAGCCCACCCACTCGCTTCCGAGATAGCCCCGGCTGGCCTTAAAGTCCCGGAAGGCGATCTGAATGCCGTACATGGGGAGGTATTTGTAGATGAAGGTCAAGATTACCGGGATGAGCAGCAATGCGTAGAGCTGCCAGTTGTCCAGAATCCGCCTGCCCAGAGAACGGCCCGGCCGTCTGGCAAGAGCGGCGGAGCCTGCGCTGGAGATGCGGTCGCCCTGATAAGTTTCGGGCTGAGAAACTGCTTTCATGAGGCTCACTTCCTTTTTCAGAGTAATGTTAGACTGCTGAAGACGGCGCCTCCCTTCCTAATGCCATCAGGCACGCAGTTTCGCATATAACGTTTCACGCCGTACCTTAAAAGAACAGGTGCGGCCCACCCTTGTTGTGAAACGTTATATTTTGTTAATATCATCATAGCAAGGCCGCTGGCGGATGTCAAGATGCTTTTGCTCGAAAGGCTCATTTCTTCGTTTTTTACAAGCGGACACGTATATTTTTGATAATCTAAACAAATTGTAACGTTTCATATAGAAATCATGAAATAGCGCTTTACATTTCATGGTCATATCTGCTATGATGAGACCAGCCCAATATCCCCGCTTTCTTTTAACCAGCCTTATGAAATGTTTCATATTAAAAATTGAGGTAACTGCTTATGAAGAAAACGATGCCGACCATGAAGGATGTGGCCCAGGAAGCCGGGGTGGCCCTGGGTACGGTATCCAAGGTGTTCAACGGAATCCCAGTAGGCGAAAGCTATCGAATCAAGGTGGAGGCCGCTGCCAAGAAGCTGGGCTACGAGGTGAACCAGTACGCCCGCGGCCTTCGTGCCGGAACAACTTCTACGATAGCCTTGATCCTGCCCCATGTGGACCATCCCTTTTTCTCTACTCTGGCCCAGTATATCTGCGAGGCCCTGCTTCAGCGGAGCTACCGGATGCTCCTCTATGTCACCGCCGCCCAGCCAGAGGCGGAACGGGAGTGCCTGGGGATGGTCCGCCAGAACAAGGTAGATGGGGTGATCGCTCTGACCTATAATCAATTGGAGGTAGTAGAGGGGCTTCCCTTTGTCAGTATTGACCGCTGCCTTGGGCCGGACATCCCCTGTGTGGCGTCGGATAATTATACCGGGGGGCGTCTGGCGGCGGAAAAGCTGCTGGAGCTTGGCTGTGTTCATCCGGCCTTCCTGCGGGTCGGCTCCCCAAATCTCAGCGAGACCGACAAACGGGGCGACGGCTTTGAGTCTCTCTGCCGGGCAAAGCAGGTCCCCTACGAAATGCTTCGCCTGGACGACGGCGCGGAGGACATCCTGTTCCATGAATTTTTTCGTTCCCACATGGAGGATGGGAAGCTGAGCATTGATGGTATTTTCTGCTCTACAGATCTCCTGGCCTGCCGCATCCGGACTATGCTGGAAAACCTGGGTATACGGGTCCCGGAGGATGTGCAGATTATCGGCTTCGATGGAATCCGGCAGTTTGGGACCGGCTCGTTGTACTGCTCCACCATCATTCAGCCCGTCCGGAAAATTGCCGAGACCTGCGTGGACCTGCTGCTGGCAAAGAACCGCTCCAACATTCCAGCCCTGGTCTGCCTTCCGGTGAGCTACGCCTCCGGCGGGACGACGAATGGATAAGGGGGGACGCTTTCCGTGGCCAGCGAGTATTTGAAATGGAAATACCGGGATGTTCAGCCGGATGAGCCTGTTGTTCTGACCAAAAAACAGCGCCGCCAAAACTGGTGGCATTATCACAAGCGGCATGTCCTGATTGCCGCAGCAGCAGTTTTGATTGCAGCAGACTGGGCCTGGAACGTCCTCAGTCAAGTTCACCCGGACTATCAAATAGCATATGTAGGTTCTGCGCCTCTCACCGAGGAGGACGAGACCCGCTGGGAGACCCGAATGACCGCCCTTGGCACAGACTGCAACGGCGACGGAAGAGTGACCGTTCAGATAAACCAATATCTCTCCGTCCAGGAAGACGCGATGTATACCGCCGCCGCCAACGTCAAGCTGCTGGCAGACCTGGATGGGCGGGAAAGCTATTTTTTCCTTCTGGATGACCCGGAGGGGTTCCAAAGGGACTACGAAGTCTTGCAGGAGGACTGGTTCCCTGTTGAAAACGGCTTGTATTTGGCCCGGCGGGATTTCTGGGAGGACCGGACAGCGGAACATATGGAAGAATGCGCGTGCTTGTGGAAACGGCTTTTGGAGGAGATATCTTAAAATGAAGAAGCAATATTGGAGGGTCCTCTGTCTTTGCAGCCTGCTGTGTCTGAGCGGATGCGGGACGCCGCCCCCGGAAACGGCGGCAGACGGAAGCACTTGGGACGAGGATTGGATCACTATTGGAAATGTGATTGGTATTGATACTCCAGAGGGGATGACGCTCCAGGAAAACAGCGATGCTCTGTCAGCAAAAGGCATGTACTACGCCTCCTGGTCCCTGGGAGATGCGGAAAGCGCCGTTAATGAGGATGGAGAAAATGCCCAGGTTTACGATGCCCAGGTCTATCTTTTGGCAGCGGGCTATGACGGTACGG
>CAOJHG010000147.1 GCA_948435975.1 uncultured Oscillibacter sp.
GTGACGACCACCTTCCTGGACGCCTGGTCCGCCGGTATCTCCGCCGAGTCCATCAGCCCCCGGCTGAAGGGGAAATGGATGGCCGTGGGGGCTGCCCTGCTGGGGACCGCCGGGGCGGTGTTGTTTCCCATGGACGACATCACCGGCTTTCTGTATCTCGTCGGCTCTGTCTTCGCGCCCATGATTGCCATTCAGATCGCGGATTTCTTCCTGCTGAGACGGGAGCGGTTTCAGACAGATTTTGATGGACGGAATCTGGTGATTTGGTTAGTGGGTTTTGCCGCCTATCGGGGTCTCATGAGATTGGACATCCCATTAGGATGTACTTTGGCGGATATGGCCCTGGTAGTTGTGCTGTGTGTGCTGGCGGACAAACTGACAGGGAAGCCGCCCTTGCCTTGACCTGTCTGAGAATTCAATTTGCCGGATACAAAGTGCAAGCGTGAGCTGCTTCATGCAACACCTTCAGCTGTAATTCACTTCGTTGATTTATACAACGTGGAAAGAACTCTAAATTCTCTCCACGTTGTCAATTACCCTAAACGGTTATTTTATTGTTGTCTTTATGCGGGATAGCCCCTGCATCCGCTCACTTTTTCCCATTAATCATTGGCGTACCGGGAGAGGAACTGCTTGGTTCGCTCCTCCTTTGGATGGTCGATGACGTCTCCCGGAGCGCCCTGTTCCACAATAACGCCACTGTCCATAAAAATCACCTGGTCCGCCACATCCCGGGCAAAGGCCATTTCATGGGTGACGATGATCATGGTGGTCTTCTGTTCCGCCAGGGAACGGATTACCCGCAGCACCTCGCCGGTGAGCTCCGGGTCCAGGGCAGAGGTAGGCTCGTCAAAGCACAGAATATCCGGATGCAGGGCCAGCGCCCGGGCAATGGCGACCCGCTGCTGTTGTCCGCCGGAAAGCTGGTGGGGAAAGTGCCCCGCCCGGTCGGCCAAGCCCATGCGGACCAGCAATTCTTCTCCCGCCTGCTGAATACTTTCCTTACTTTCGCCGCCTCGTTCCTTGGCCAGGAGCTCCCGAGCCAGGGTGACGTTTTGCAGAGCCGTGTATTGGGGGAAGAGATTGAAGTTCTGGAACACCAGGCCAAAGTGGAGCCGCTTCTTTCGAATCTCACTCTCCAGTTGGGTTTTGGGGTCATTAGCGTCAAAGATCACGTTCCCTTTGACGGCGATGGAGCCATGGTCCGGCCGTTCCAGGAAATTCAGGCAGCGCAGCAGCGTGGTCTTGCCGGAGCCGGAGGAGCCGATGATGGACAGGGCCTGCCCCTGTTCCAGGGAGAAGCTGATATCGGTGAGGACACGTGTCGCGCCGAAGTGCTTTTCAATGTGATTGACCTCCAGAATGGACATATCCGCTTCCTCCTTATTGAAAATAGTCCAGCTTCTTTTCCATCTGATTTAAGAGAATGGTCAGGATGCCGCTCAGGATCAGGTAGAAAACCGCCGTATAGAACAGGGGCCAGATCAGCCCCTTTTTGATGTAGCTCTCTCCCATCCAGATCAGCTCATAAACGGAAATGACCCGGACCAGGGAGGTGTCTTTCACCAAGGTGATAAACTCGTTGCCCATGGGAGGAACGATGCGCTTGATGACCTGAAGCAGCGTGACCTTGAAGAAGATCTGCGGTTTTGTCATGCCCAGCACCTGTCCCGCCTCGTATTGGCCCCGGGGAACGGACTGGATGCCTCCCCGATAGATCTCGGAAAAGTAACAGGCGTAGTTTACCACGAAGGCCACCAGGGCCGCCGTGAAGCGGGGAAGAAGAGGGAGACCAAACAGGAGGCCGGGACCGTAGAAGATAATCAAGATCTGAATCATCAACGGGGAACCCCGTATGATCCAGACCACCGTCTGAATCAGCCAGCGCAGGGGTGCAAAGCGGCTCATGGAGCCAAAGCTGATTACTAACCCCAGAGGCAGGGCGAAGAGCAGCGTGAGGAAGAAAAGCTTGAGGGTGGTTCCCATCCCCTCCAACAAACTCAGGGTTACGGGTATCAACATGCGGGACGTCTCCTTTCAAAGCCGGGAAGGGCAGAGGGCTTTCAAAGCCCTCTGCCCAAGGTCCGCAGGCCGTTTATTGTTCAATTACAGATTCCTGCACGCCGTAGGTGGTGGCAACCTCCATCACCGTGCCGGCGGCATAGGCCTCTTTCCAGAAGGCGTTGAAGGCGTCGGTCAGGTCGGAGCCTTTGCGGAAGCCCACGCCGTACTCCTCGTCGTTGAGCTGAACGGTGTAGGTCAGATCGGGATAGCTGGTGCCCTCACCGATCATGGCGCCGGCCATCAAGAGGTCGATGACGGCGGCCTCAGAGGCGCCGGAGGCCACTTCCATCACGGCGGCGGCCTGGTTCTGCATAGCGGTGTAGGAGATGCCCAGGGCGTCCAGCTGCTCCGCGCCGGCAGAGCCGTTCTCCACGGCAAAGGCCAGCCCGCTGAGGCTTTCCACCGTCTGGTACTGATCCGCCTTGGCGGCGGGAACCACCACCACCTGACCATTGAGGCAGTAGGGCTCAGAGGTGCTCATCAGCGCCTTCACATCGTCGGTGAGGGTCATGCCGTTCCAGACCACGTCGATGGCCTTGGTATCCAGCTCCATGGACTTTGCGTCCCAGTCGGCCAGCTCCAGAAACTCGACCTTCACGCCAAGGCTCTCGGCAAAGGCCTTGGCCATATCGGCGTCAAAGCCGATCCACTCGTCGCTGCCGCTGTCCTTGTAATCCATGGGAGCGAAGTCGGTCATACCGACGATCAAAGTTCCCTTCCCCTGGACATAGGCGAGGTCACTGTCGGTCGCCTCCTGGTCGCTGCCTTCGGAAGAGGCGCCGGTATCGGCAGGAGTGCCGGAATCGGCGGGAGGGGCGTCCTTCCCATCGCTGCTGCCGTTTCCTCCGCAGGCGGCAAGGCTCAGTACCATTGCCAGGGCCAGCAGAAGGGCCCAGAGTTTGCTGCTTCTTTTCATCATGAACTTCCTCCAAATCGGAACAGGCACTGCCTGTTCGTTTAATACGGTAGCAGTTTACCATATTAAAGAGATCCTGTAAAGCATGAATTCGACCAAATCACCCTGGAGGTTTCCACAAGTTCTTTGTGCGCTTTCTCCAAAACAAGACGGGCTGTCATACTTTTCCCACAGCGGACATAGAGTGGGAATATGAATATGGAGCGGAAAAAGGACGGGATACTATGAACACAACCATCTATCAGAATATCGCCACCCGCACGGCGGGGGATATCTACATCGGCGTGGTGGGCCCGGTGCGGACCGGCAAGTCCACCTTTATCAAGCGCTTCATGGAGACTCAGGTAATTCCGAATATTGAAAATGTGTACCGGAAGGAGCGGGCCCGGGATGAGCTGCCCCAAAGCGGCTCCGGACGGACCATCATGACGGCGGAGCCCAAATTTGTTCCGGAGGAAGCGGCCCAGGTCCAGCTGCCCGACGGCGCTTCCTTCTCCGTGCGGCTCATCGACTGCGTGGGGTACATGGTTCGGGGCGCCATCGGCCAGTTTGAGGACGACGCGCCCCGGATGGTCACCACTCCCTGGTATGACCACGAAATCCCCATGACCGAGGCGGCGGAGATCGGCACTCGAAAAGTGATTTCGGAGCACTCCACCATCGGTATTGTCATCACCACCGACGGAACCGTCTCCGACATCCCCCGGGAGGACTATCTGGAAGCGGAAGAACGGGTGGTTCGGGAACTCCAGGAGCTGGGAAAGCCCTTCATTGTTCTGCTGAACTCCGCGGACCCGAAGTCCGACCGGGCGGAAGCCATTGCCCGGGACATTTCCTCCCGCTATGAGGTGAACTGTGTCCCGGTGAACTGTCTGAACCTGGGAGAGGAGGACGTGGCGGACATCCTCAAGGCCGTCCTCTATGAGTTTCCTATGCAGGAGCTGGACCTGTTCCTGCCTCCCTGGGTGGATGCCTTACCCACGGAGCATCCCATCAAGGCCAGCCTCTACGACGCAGTCCGCCAAGGCACCTCGCAGCTCCAGCATATCCGGGAGGTAGACGGCGTCATCGCCGCCCTGGGGGCCTGTGAGAACATCAGCGAGGCCAAGATCACGGCTATTGATTTGGGCACCGGCGTGGCGGCGGCCAGCCTCAGTCTGCCTCGGGAGCTGTTCTACCACACCTTGTCGGAGCAGTCCGGCTTCGAGGTGGGGGACGATGGGGACTTGATGAGCCTGCTGACCCGTCTGGCCGCGGTGAAGGCGGAGTACGACAAAGTGGCGGGAGCACTGCGGGACGTGAAGGAGACGGGCTACGGCATTGTGGTCCCCAGCATCGATGAGTTGAAGCTGGAAGAGCCAGAGATCATGAAGCAGGGGGGCCGCTACGGAGTGAAGCTGAAAGCCAGCGCGCCCAGCATCCATATGATCCGGGCGGATATCGAGACCGCCGTCTCGCCCATTGTGGGGAACGAGAAGCAGTCGGAGGACATGGTGAACTATCTCCTCCAGGAGTTCGAAGGGGACACCAGCAAAATCTGGCAGTCCAACATCTTTGGCCGGAGCTTCCACGAGCTGGTCAGCGACGATCTACAGGGCAAGCTGAAACGGATGCCGGACGATGCCCGGAAGAAGCTGCAAGAGACCCTGACCCGCATCATCAACGAGGGCAGCGGGGGACTGATCTGCATCATCCTGTGACGAAAGCGGGCATGGAGACCATCCATGCCCGCTTTTTCCTATGGAATTTCCTCCGGCAGAGGATTCCGCTTGGATTTCCGACATTCTTCCCGAACGGCGCCAAGCTTCCGGTAAGTCTCCCGGCCCTCCGCCAGGGTCATACCCCGGTTCTCATCGCTGGGCTGGTCCTCGCCGGGATCGAACACATCGTTTTCCCAAAGGCAGACCGGGCAGATAAAGGCCAGAGCGTCCTCCTTTGGCACCGGGAAGGTTTTATAGCCGCAGCAGGGGCAGGGAAATTTCCCCGGCATGGGCGGAGCCTCTGGTTCCGCCGGGGTTTGCCTCGGTGTGGAGTCCTGTCCATTAACCGCTGTTGGATAAAGCATGGATTTCTTCCTCACAGCGCCGTACCTTTTTCCGGAATATACATCCCCGACAGGTCCGCGCCCTCCAGCTCCAGCAAAAAGCGCTTCTTCTCCACGCCTCCCGCATAGCCCGTCAGGCTGCCGTCCGTCCCCACCACCCGGTGGCAGGGAATGAGGATGGAAATGGGGTTGTGCCCCACGGCCCCGCCCACCGCCTGGGGGGAGGCGGGGACTCCGGCGGCTTTCAGGATCTTCGCCAGCGCACCGTAAGTTGTGGTTTCCCCAAAGGGGATTTCCAGCAGCCGTTTCCACACCTTTTTCCGGAATTCACTCCCTTCAGGAGCCAGCGGTGGCAGGGGAGGGAGATCCCGCTTTGCAAAATAGGCCTCCAACCAGTCCTCCGCCTGACGGAAAACCAGCAAATCCGCCCGTTCCTCTGCCGTTTCCTCCAAACCAGCGGCAAAGTATTTCTGCCCCTCCAGCCACAGGCCAAGAATGTGCTCCCCGTCGGAGGCCAGGGACAGGGGACCCAGGGGGGATACCAGCGTTGTTCGATACGTCATCTGCCGCACCTTCCTCTCTTTTCTTTTAGATTCATTATGTTCTTTCCAAAACAGTCTTTCAGCGCAATCCGAAATAGCGCCGTCACTCGTAAGCGTGTTTTACTTGTACGGTATCCTCCAACGAAAAATCCTCAATTTCCATAACGTTTTGCTTCAAAATCTCTTGGATATGTGTTGGAAGCGACGCAAAGTTCGACGGCTCTTTGGGAAAAGATTGCTTCGTATAGTAGCCATGCAGGACACAAACTCCAGGTTTCGTACCGTCATCCGCGTCATAATGATAGAATCCCCGGTCCGAGAAATCCCGCGCGACCTGCTCCGCACGCTCTGTCTGGCGGAAACACAATTCGCTGGTTGTACGTTTTTCGATACCATTGAAATATCCGATCAGCGCCTCCGCTCTTTCCCGGTCTTCGCAGACAAACTCCGGTATGCAGCCTTCGCCCGCGCTGCAAAATACCACGATATTTCCCCGGCGGTCAACGCCGTACCACT
>CAOJHG010000148.1 GCA_948435975.1 uncultured Oscillibacter sp.
GCGGGAAGAGACGCTAACGGGCGCCCGGTTGTCGTCATGGGTGTTCCCGTCTCCTACCCGCTGGGAAACGGCAGGACCTCCCTGGCCCTGGTCGCCGGCCTCCCCACCAGTTACCTTAATGAGACCCTTGCCGTCAATGTGGATGCCTCCATTGTAGATTACTCCATCATCCGCAAGGACGGCAGCTTCATCCTCCAGAGCAGCGGCATTGTGGACAACAATTACTTTGACCGGGTAGACAGCCTGTATCAAGACATAGACGGTGAAGCCTCCGTCGGATTTGCCGCCGGACTCCAGGAGGCTATGGCCTCCGGACAGGATTATACCAGAGAGGTCCTGATTTCCGGCCAGCGCTGGAACCTCTACTGCACAAAGCTGCCCAGCTCCGAATGGCACCTGCTCCTTTACATGTCCTACAACGTTCTGGATGAAACGGTAGACACCTTGGAGCAGCGCTGGAATGTGGTCTCCCTGGGAGGCTGCGCCTTGATCCTGGGAGTGCTGCTGCTGGTCTTCGTGGGCTATTTCCGCCTCACCCGCCGCCAGCTTCGCGCACTGGACGAGGCCCGGCGATCCGCTGACGCCGCCCGGAGGACCGCGGAACAGGCCAGCAAGGCGAAAAGCGAATTCCTCTCCAACATGAGCCACGATATCCGCACGCCCATGAACGGCATTATGGGCATGACCTCCATTGCCATCGCCAACCTGGAAGATACCCATCAGGTCCATTCCTGCCTCAAAAAAATCAACGTCTCCAGCCGCCATCTGATGGGCCTTATCAACGACATCCTGGATATGTCCAAGATTGAGAATGGAAAGCTGATCCTGAACACCGAGCCCATGTCCCTTCGGGAGACTATCCAAAACGTAATGACCATCATCTCTCCCCAGCTCCAGGAGAGGGGCCAGGAATTCCAAGTCCATGTGGGCGATATCCCCTGTGAAAGCGTCTGCGGCGATATGGTGCGGATCAGTCAGATTCTGCTGAACCTCCTGGGCAACGCTGTGAAATTCACCCAGGACGGCGGCTGTATCCAGTTGTCTCTTTACGAGGAGGCGTCCCTCAAGGGAAGCGGCTACATCCGCGCACATTTCCACGTTCAAGACAATGGCATCGGCATGACGGAGGCTTTCCAGAAAAAGATATTTGACGCCTTTGTTCGGGAAGACAATGCGCGTATTCAGAAAGCACACGGCGCAGGCCTGGGTATGACCATCACGAAGTATATTGTGGACGTGATGGGCGGTTCCATCCAGGTGAAGAGCGTCCTGGGCCGTGGGAGTGACTTCCATGTTATCCTGGATTTAGAGAAGATCCCCGCTCAGGAGACGGAACTCCGCCTGCCGGAAAGAGACGCCCTGCTGATTGAGCGGGACCCCCGGACCGCCCAGGAGGCCTCAGACACGCTGACTTCCATTGGCCTCCGGCCGGTTTGGGTGCAGGAGGCCGGGCAGGGCTGCGAGTGGCTTCAGCAGTCCGGCGGCAGAGACGGCCCGATTCCGCTGATCCTGCTGGACTGCGGAACGCCGGGACCGAAAGCCCTGGAGGATATCCGGTTGCTGCGCCGCTGTACTGGCGGAGAGGCCGCGCCGCCGCTGATTCTTCTCTGTGACGGCGATTGGGGCGGTTTGGAGATCCAGGCCCGTTCCGCAGGAGTCAGCGGTTTCATTGCCAAGCCCTTGTTCCGTTCCAGCCTGTTCTATGGCCTGCGCCCCTTTGTGGAACCCGATGCCCTTCAGGAGGTCCCGGACCAGGAGGCAATCAATCTCTCCGGTATCCGAATCCTTTTGGCGGAGGATAACGAATTGAACTGGGAGGTAGCCAACGAGCTGCTTTCCGAACTGGGAATGACACTGGAGTGGGCAGAGGACGGACAGGTTTGCGCAGACAAATTCCGCCAGTCTGAGCCAGGGTGGTATGATGCGGTGCTGATGGATCTGCGGATGCCCCAGATGACCGGCTATGAGGCTGCCCGTGCAATCCGGGCCATGGCGGAGGAACGGCCTGACGCGGCGGGAATCCCCATCATCGCCATGAGCGCCGATGCCTTCACGGACGATGTGCAGCGTTGCATGGACTGCGGAATGAACGCCCATACGTCCAAGCCCATCGACGTGCAGGAAGTCGTCCGCCTGCTGGACCGGCACCTGCATCACCGCTCATCCTGGGACGCCTGAAGGAGAGCACCAGACCATAGTGAAGGGAGTCTTCTCTATGAAAAAAGTATTTGCTCTGCTGGCAACGTGTCTTCTGGCCGCCAGCCTGACCGCCTGCGGAGAAACATCCCACGCCTTGCAGACACTGACGGAAGAGGAAGTTCCGCCATCTCAGGAAGTCGTGCAGCTTCGCCTGTGGACATACCCCGTGGGCGGCTGGGGGGAGTCTGATAAGCTGGCCAGCCTCATCAGTGATTTTCATAAAGTCTATCCGAATATCTGGATTTCTATTGAGTGCCTGGACTACCAGACTGGCGACGCCAGGATTGAACAGGCCATTTTAGACGGCGAGGCCCCGGACCTGGTGCTGGAGGGGCCGGAACGACTGGTGGGCAACTGGGGAGGCCGGGGATTGATGGCGGACCTGTCCAGTCTGTGGGAATCGGAGACTGCGGAAGAAATTTATGATTCCGTCCGGGTGGCCTGCCAGCACAGCGGCGGCCCGTATTATGAGGTTCCCCTCTGCATGAACACCCACTGCATGGCAATCAACTATGACCTTTTCGAAGCGGCGGGTGCGCTCCAGTATATCGACCAGGAGAACCGCACCTGGAGCACAGAGGATTTCGTCCATGCTGTGGAAGCGCTTCGGGCCTATGGGCAGGAGAAGGCGGGCGCGGTGTACTGCAGCGGCCAGAGCGGCGATCAGGGGACCCGGGCGCTGGTGACCAACCTCTACGGCGGGAGCTTCACGGACAGCAAGCACATGGAATACACCATCGACAGTCCGGAAAATATTCAGGCGCTCCAGCTTCTGTATGATTTGAAAGGGATTTCCTTTGAGCCTGAACTGACCGCCCAGCAGGAAATTGCCATGTTCTGCCAGGGAGAACTTGCAATGTCCTTCTGCTGGAACGCCTCCACTGAGGTCAATCAGACGGTGACGAATCCCGCCTTGAACTTTGATATCTTCCCCATGGCCTTTCCGACAGACAGCGGTGCGCCCCGGCTGGAAAGCGGTATCTGGGGCTTTGGGGTGTTCGACAACGGCGACGAGGCCCGGATTGAGGCGGCCAAAACCTTTATCCGCTACATGACGGAGAACGACAGCCAGTATGTCCGGGCAGTCCTGGCCTCCATGCACCGTCCTGTGCGGGACATAGAGAACATTTACGCCAACGACGCGCTGATGCAGGAATACAGCGTGTTTACCCAATACATGGGAGATTACTGGCAGATCACCCCCGGCTGGGTGAAGGCGCGAACAGTCTGGTGGCAGATGCTCCAGCAGATTGCCGGGGGAGTGGATATTTCCGCGGCGATTCACGAGGCGGCACAGCAGATACAATCATAGCGTTCCATAAGAAAAGGCGGCTGGAGATGGTTACCAACCGCCTTTTTCTTTTGCTTACCGGTTTGTGAGATGCAGGATTTCCTCCATTTCCTTGGGGCCGATCTTGACAAAGCCGCCGAAGGGGAATCCGCTGGGCTTTTCCTTCCGGTGTTCCACCATGGCCGGAATGTCCTCTGCCTTCGCGCCTTCCACTTCCTTCAGCGCCACCGGCATCCCGATGCTCTTGAAGAAGGCCCGCAGACGTGTAATTCCTTCTTTTGCGGTGTTCTCCGGGTGTACATAATCCATCCGGCAGCCGAAGACCTCTACCGCGAACCGGGCGAAGCGCATGACGTCATGATTCATCACATACTCCATCCACGCGGGCATCACCACCGCCAGGCCAGCGCCGTGGGCACAGTCATAGAAGGCGGAAAGCTCATGCTCAATCTGGTGGCTGGCCCAGTCCTGCGCCCGGCCCACGCCGCAGC
This sequence comes from uncultured Oscillibacter sp., assembly GCA_948435975.1. GTDB lineage: Bacteria > Bacillota > Clostridia > Oscillospirales > Oscillospiraceae > Oscillibacter. The sequence goes on from CAOJHG010000148.1 coordinate 3,982, forward strand.
TATTGTTGTGGGCCAGCATTCCCGCCCACATCAGGTCTGCCCTGGCTGCGTAGTCCTCCGGGGCCGCTACCGCCTTAGCCGCCGCGTCGATGATGGTCTTCAGCAGGGCCTCGCACAGCCGGTCCGTCAGGATTACGTCGGGGGTGTTGCTGAAATAGCGCTCCAGGATGTGAGCCATCATGTCCGTTGCGCCGCTGGCCGTCTGGTAAGCTGGGAGGGAGCAGGTCAGCCGGGGGTCCAGGACTGCGAATTTAGGCCGGATTACGTCGGTTTTAGGAGCGCCCCATTTCAGATTGCCCTCTTCCAGAGTGATGACCATGCTGTCGCTGCCCTCGCTGCCCGCCGCGGCAATGGTGAGGATAACGCCTACCGGCAGGGTCTTCTCGATTTTGGTCCGGCCTGCAAAGAAGTCCCAGAAGTCTCCGTCGTACAGCGCACCCACACCAATGGCCTTCGCCGTGTCGATGACGCTGCCGCCGCCCAGGGCCACCAGGAAGTCAATCTTCTCCTTCTTGACCAGCTCAATGCCCTCATAGACCTTTCCGCTGCGGGGATTGGCCTGGATGCCGGACAGCTCCGCGTAAGGGATGCCCGCATCCTTCAGGGAAGCTGTTACCGCGTCGTAGGCCCCGTTCCGCTTCACCGAGCCGCCGCCGTAGACCAGCAGGGCCTTCGTGCCGCCGAAGCGCTTCACCAGGGAACCGGTCTGCTTCTCTTCGCCGTCGCCAAAGACGAACATCGTAGGAGAGTAAAAAGTAAAATTATCCATATGTAAACCTCCCAAAGTCATATATTAGATACCAGATAGGCGCAGTCCTGTTATCAATTCCGGATCAGTAGCCCCGCTTCCGGTCTACCTGATACTGTAAAGGCTTCCCGGCGGCGTAATTCCGCAGGTCCTCGCAGAACATGTCCACATTGGTGTCACGGGTGTAGGCCAGGGTCAGGTTTCCGGAAATGTGGGGGGTCAGAATCAGGTTTTTGGCGCTCCAGAGGGGATGGTCCTCCGGCAGGGGCTCGGGAACCATCACATCCAGCGCCGCGCCCGCGATAGCGCCGCTGTTCAGAGCGTCGATCATGGCTTCCTGGTCGATGGCGGCGCCCCGGCCTACGTTGATGACATAAGCGCTCCTGGGAAGCAGGGCGATCCGCTCTTTGCTGAGAATGCCGGCGGTTTCCGGCGTATTGGGCAGGGCCAGCATCAGCACTTGTGCCGCAGGCAGAACCTGGTCCAGCTGGGCGATGGGGACTACTTCATCATAAGCGGCGTCCGGACTCTTTCCGCTGCGGTTCAGGCCGGTGATTTTGGCCGCGCCCATAGCCCGGAGGCACTTGGCGTAGGTGGTGCCGATGTCGCCGGTGCCCAGGATGGTGAATGCGCCGTCCCGGATGGAGCGAATAGGCAGAGGCGTTCCCCAGTCGTGGGCCCGGACGGTCGCCTGATATTCCGGCATCCGGCGCAGGAGCATCAGAGTGACCATGAGCAGGTGTTCGGAAATGGTGACGCCGTAGCAGTTGGAGTTGGTGAGGATGCAGCCGGGGTTGGCGAACAGGGTGGGGTCGGCGCAGTAGTAATCCACCCCGGCGGAGGAGGCGCAGTACCAATTCAAGGACGCTGGGGCGGTGCGGAGAAGATTGGGACTTTGGGCGTACAGGACCTCGCAGGCGCATTCCTGAAGGCAGGTTTTGGCCTCCTCGAACTGGTCCTCCGTGAAAAAGTGGGGGGTGAAGCCGGTCTCCGCAGCGGCGGCCTCGATTTGGACGCGGTGTTTGTCCTCAAGGAAGCTCTGGAAAATGCAAATGTCTCTGCTCATGATAATTCGACCTCCTGAAACAATTTTGAGTTTCGTGCTGGGAATATATGAGAAAGCATGGGTCTGCTGTGGGCGCTCCAGTCTGCACCGGCCTTAACAGATGGAAGCGGCCAGAATCTGCTCGGCGCAGCGCATTCCGTCGGCGGCGGCGGAGAGAATGCCCCCGGCGTACCCGGCCCCCTCGCCGCAGGGAAAGAGGCCCTGGACGGCAGATTGGCAGGACTCGTCCCGGAGGATGCGGACAGGGGAAGAACTGCGGCTCTCCACGGCGGTGAGGACGGC
>CAOJHG010000149.1 GCA_948435975.1 uncultured Oscillibacter sp.
GGCAGGAGCTCATCCGGGTCCTTTCCTGCCATGCGGCATACCTCTCGCTTTCCCAGGTCCTCGTAACCACCCGGCGCGAGATAGACAGCGCAGCTTTGCAGCGCAAGAACATGGTTGACCATCTCTTCCGCCGTATTTGGCGGGCGGTGCTGCGTCAGGGCGGCGAGGGCCTTGCCCTCCCAGACACTCAGCCTTTCCAGCCTGTTCCACAGCCAGGTCTGCTCTCCCTGCCTTCCGGGGAGGCTTGCCAGGTTCATGTATTCTTCGTTCATCAGCTCATCTCCATTCCGCCCTGTCCGGGCTGGTCGTTCATGTCCTGAAAGGGCTGCCCATCCTTCCGGCTGATGGCGCCGTAGGCAGTGAGCGCCCCGTTGGAGGCTTCCAGAAGTCCTGCGCCAAGCTGCCAGAGATTGATATGGGGAAGGATTCTCTCGAGAAGGTCCCCTCTGATATTCTTGGCCAGAAATGCCGCCGCCACATTTTCTTCCGTGTGGAGCGTGGGGTCAAACTTGTATTCCTCCAGCGGCCCGGCCAGGCGCAATGCCTCTGTAACTTCCGCGCAGTCAGCCGCTTTTAAAAGCGCCTTGTACTTCGGGAGACAGCCCGCCTCATCCATCGTCCGCAGGGCTTTCGCCCACTCGATGACCTGGGGGATGTTTTCCTCCAGGAAGATGTCTTTGTTCAGGGAGGGTACGGGGCAGTCCAGGATGGCGGCCATAACGCCCTTCCAATCCGGCTTTCCCAGCTTGGCCAGTGCGTCCCGCAGTTCCTCGACAGAGGCGGGAAGCTGAACCGGGACCGGCTCCGGACAGGAGTCAGGCGCGCCGGTATTCGGGAAACGGGCGATGTTGAGAAGGATCGTGTAGGGCGGCTTGCGGGGCTGGAAGTCCATGGCCGCACTGACATGGTGGAGTTCCGAACGCCGCTCCACGTAACCGAAGCCGGTATATGCACCGCCTTCCGCCTCCCGGTGGGTTTTCCCGATCCGCTCGAAGTCCAGCAGCTCAAACGCGTCGTCTGGAATGGAAGCCACCTCTGGGACAAAACCGTTCTCCGCGAGAAATCTGCCGAGATCAGTATCCGTCATAGCGTCTTCCACTACGTGGCAGCAATTGCCGCTGTGGGCGTAGTCGATCAGGAGAGGGATGGGGATCGTTTTTTCTCCCTTCTGGAGGTCCATGCAGACCAGGCCCTCGAAGGCGGCCATGCCCTGGGCGTCCAACTCCGCGAGACGCTTGGCTAAGGCGTTGAGCTGGAGGAGGCCCGGCTCCTGCAGCTTCCTGTCCAGGTAGTTGTATTCCTCGGCCGCGTGGATTTCCAGGCAGATTTGGCTTGAGCTTGTCGGCTGGAGCTGTTCCATCAGATCGAGGAGCTCATAGTCCGTGGCCGGCAGAGCCAGGTCCGCCTCCCGGCAGTCTCCGTCGGTGCTGTTGAAAGCACGGACGCGGAATATCTTATCCAAGCGTCATGCCCCCTTCCTGCCGCGGCGGTTGGATGAGATGTCCGTGTATATGTTCGATCAGCCCGTATCCGGTCAGCTCGCCGCCGCATTGTTTAATCAAGGCTTCTCCATATTTCTGGAGATCCACATAGGGAAGGATCGTCTCCGCTGACGGTTCGCACAGGAGCGTGGAAAGCTCTTCTTTCGCCAGTTCCGCCGGAGAGGTAAACTGTGGGGAGAAGATATAATCGGACAAATGGATCGCCAGAAATCTGGCGCGGAGAATATCCTGACAGTTAGAAGCCTCCAGCAGGGCTTTATACGTAACAAGGGCTTTATTGTTTATCCCTGACAGCATTTCGGCGAAGTCATTGATGGACTGGATGTCCCTCGCCTCCGAGACAGCCTTTGCCAGGCTGGGAGCTTTGCAGTCCAGGCAGGTCCAGGACAGGTCCAGCCAGTCCGGTTCGTCCAAAGTTTTGAGGACCGCGTCCAGTTCCTGTTCGCTGGCGGGCAGCTTGAGCTGGACAGAGCCGTACCCATCGGATACCTCCAGCAACATCGTATAGTCCGGCGCCTTCGGCGTCAGGTCCAGGGTTTTGGCGGTTTCCGCCAGCGGGGAATCCTGCGCCACATAGCCGCCGGGATGGTCCATGGTCCGCTCGACGAACACGCCTTTCTCAGATATACACATACGACGTCCAATCTGCTCGAAGTCCAGTATCTCAAAGATATCTTTCGGCAGCTGGTCGACGCCGGGAATGCTCTTGGTTCCCGCGCGTATTCTGCCCAGCTGGGATTCGTTCAGCGCATCGAGGAGAATGTGACAGCATCCGGTGCCGTAGGCAGTACCCGCTCACGCCACGCTGAATACAGATGAGGGCCCCGTCGCTGGGTCGTGTGGACCAGCAGTAGTCCGGGAGTTTTTGAGAGAACTCAGGATCGAAGCGGTCCTGTTCCGTCATGAGGCTCCAGTCATCGCTGTTCCAGAGGTGGACATACAGTTCAGCGCCATCCTCCAGCTTGATTTCATGCTGTTCGAAACCCTCACCCCAGCCGTCCGACATCTGCCCGCCCAAAAACTGCAGGAGTGTTTCGGTTTCCATGGGAGTCAGCGCCTCCGACAGATGGCACTCCGCCACCGCCCAGAGCTGTCCTTCCCGATCCTCCGCGGTGAACACGGCGGAGCGGACCTTTCGCGCTATGGCATCATCTTTGTCATACCAATGCATGACGCCCCGCTCCGCCTCCTCCGGCATCCGCTCTTTCATCAGTGCGGCCAGAATATGATCCTGATATCCCCGAAGCTCCCGTCCTTTAAGCGGTTGGCTTTCCTCACCTATGTCGCCGTATTCATCACGATCAAACAGGTCTGCCGTTATGGGCGCGTACAGTTTCAGTGTCTGGAGCTGCGGAGGCAGGAGGTCGAAGTCGTCCGCTCCCACCTCCAGGCCAAGATTCCGGCCATCATCCCACTGGACGTGGAACATGCCGGTGTCGTCGATGCGCTCCAACGTCCCCATGCTCCCCGGCTTTATCGGGCAGAGATCGTTTTTCATTTCCCGGAGCTTGATTCGGCTGCCTTCCGGGAACTGCCGGCGCAGAAAATCCAGCCAGCCGTTCGGTATCTGGTTCATTTACATTCCTCCCATTTTCATATGAGTCTGCGGCGGAGTCCACTTCGGCAGACCGCCCTCCCGTGCCTCCTGAATGGCCTTGCTGCTCTGGAGCCATATCGTGCGGTTGGATCTCAGCATGGACTCAATCGTCCCCGGCGCCAGATACTTCTCACAGAGGCGGGGGAAGCGGCCGGCAATCTCATCCCATTCATAAGGGTATTGGATTCCCGTACCGTAGACGACGTCCTGCCGCAGTTCTTCCAGCAGAATGCCATATTCGGCGGCATCTGTGTTTTCATAGGCGTACTGGCCGGTCATAGCCTCCAGCGCTTCATTTCCAACATAGGTCAGTTCCTCGAACTGACAGCCGCCGTAGGCTTCCACATCCGCCAGGGAATCCGGGTCCGCCAGCGCCGCAAAATAGACCTCTTTCCCCTGCGCGATGAGCCATGCCCGGAAATCGATGAAGCCGTCATCCGAGCATCCATTTTCACACATGAGTCTTGCGGCAGACCACAAGCCGTATTGATTTGCAAGCTCCTGATATCCATGCAGGATGTCGTGGAAGTCCTGTGCGTACTGAGGTCCGAGGGCGGTCAGATGGTTCGTCAGCCATTGGATGGAAGCGTCCATATCCTGGCCGTGCTCCTTTTTTGCCCCGGAAATCAGGTCCCAGAAGGTGCCCTGGTCCATTTCTCTCACAGCTCCATACCTCCCATTTTTATTTCCGTCTCCTCTTGATTGGGTGGAGGCCCAGCCTGCCACTCCGCCTGGAGCTGCTCGGAGAGGTCCTCGCACTCTTTGATCCACCGGCCCATATCACCGCAGTCCGCCATCTCCTGGGCATAGAGCTCCAGTCCGTCAAGAATATCCCGCCTGGCCTGGTCATTCATCATAGGCGCGCGGCCCGAGGCTTTGGCGGAGGATACCGCAAGGTCAAAGGCGCCGCCATACCGCTCCTCCGTCTCCTGGAAGCCCTTTGGTATATCAGCATCGGAAAGGTCCCAAAATTCCGCCATTTCGATGCAGAGCCGTCGGAGCTGGGGGATCTGCTCTTCCTGGTTCCGCGCCGCAAGCTGGGCGGCGTATCCCATCAGGCCGATGATGCAGTGGTGAAGATGTGTACGGCTGTAAAGGCTTCTGAGACGGCTTGCGTGATGCACAAACTTCCGAGGGAGAGGTCGATCTTCAGGAAATTCGCAATTTTTTCCTTGAAGGCTACCTGCAGCTTCCTCTTTTCGTCCTGATATGCTTCCCATTCCTCCTCCGTGCTGTAAGTGTTCCGGTGGTTTATCACCTGCGACTTCCACCACTCATTCAGCGTGAAGGGGTTCAGGCGCAGGACGAAGACCCGCACCGTGTAGGGATCTCCCCCGTGTCCGGGGTCGTCGTTAACGTATTCCCCCGAAGAGATTAGCTGGAGCATGAAGCTGTCCTTGAAAAAATCATCCATTCCGTGTCCTTTCCGGCCTGTCGGCCTGTATGTGATTTGGGTCCGCAGCCAACACACATACCACAGAATTTGACGGAAGTCTAGTGGTATCCTGAACTTTTTAAGCCATTCCCATGACTCAGCCGCAAGAGACCGGCTCCAGCGCCTCGACCGGCTCCTCTGCGGCCTGGAACGCCTTCTCAGGAGGCCGGGGGCAGGGGATACCCTCCTCGGCGCAGAAGTCCGACAGAGTGGCTGGAACGCTGGTCAGCCAGAAATTGTCCGGAACCAGCTTGCCTTGGGTACGGCCCCGCATCAGCGGCACGCTCGAGAGGATAGTCCCGGCGAAGTTCTGCCCTGCCCGGTCTACCAGCTCACGGGGCCGTTCCGGGTTTGCGGTAGTTCCGCAGAGGTCGTAGCAGTACCAGCCTTCAGGGACCTCCTTGCGGGGAACGGTCTGCGTCGTGTACAGGACCGACTGGCCGAACAGCCACACGTTTTGCATCTGGTCTTCATAAATGTCGATGCTCATGGTCTTGCTCCTTCATAACATCGTTTGTCCCATTTCCTCGGAGGGAAAGGGTTCGCTCAGGCGGCAGACGGCCCCATATTTCGTCTGACGGACGCCCTCCTGCTTAGCGATAGCTTCGCCAAGCTTACGAAAATCCGTATAGCCCGCCAGCATGTTGAGAATCTCATCTCCCGCTCCGGCGAGGCGGAGGTTCTCCTCGGCATATTCCGCAAAGTCCGACGGGACGCGCTCATAATCGTCGATGTCGATGGCGATAGTAAGCGCCTCAGAGAAGGTTGCAGGCTCCTCCACCGCCAAAGCGGAGCAGTATTTGAGATATTCACCTCCGGTCCGGGTCATATCACGGACGCGGGACGCCAAGGCGTCGGCCTCCTCGACAGTGATGCCGCCCATGGGGATCAGCTCTGCCAGATAAGACATGTCCGGCCCCGCCTGGACGTCCAGCAGCTTGGCTTCCTCAAACGACGCTGCCTTCAGCTCACGCTTCGCTTCGTCCAGACGCTCAGCGGCAGACGGGAGGTCAAGGGAAACCGTCTTGTCCCCTTTGACAAGCGTCAGGCGGAACACTGGACGCTGCGTCATATCAGGGGCGTTCTCCCGGCGCTGCACATAACCATCTGTGGTAAAAATGCCGTTGTGGGAATCGAAGTATACGTTTCCGATAACGTCATAGTCCAGATACGGACGTACCTCTTTGGGAAAGCTGATATGCAAGCGGTCAGCGTTCACCAGCCATTGGCCCAGAGTCCGTTCCGTTGTGACGCCGCCGATCAGTTCGTAGTCACTGATATTTTGGACGACGCGGTAAACATCCGCCAGGCAGCTGACATGCTCCATGCGCAGCGCGCCGGAGAGGATTCGCAGGTCTCTTTCTCCCAGCCGTTCCGCCTTTTCCACAAGCGCGTTCAGCTGGGATACGTCGGTCAGGCTTTGAAGCGCCATGCCCTTGAGGTGGTGTTCCAGGCACTCGATGGGGCTGACAAACCGCTCGATGGTCAGCTGGGGAGGTTGTCCGCCGGGGACCGTGGACTGGGCGAAGAAATCCTGTAAGC
>CAOJHG010000150.1 GCA_948435975.1 uncultured Oscillibacter sp.
GATGAACTTCACGAGTACAACACCGCCAGCGGCCAGGGCGACGCCATGGCTGAAATTTATGGAACGGCAAAGCAGTTCGTAGGCATGACGGCCACGCTGATTAACGGTTACAGCTCCGGCATTTTCCACCTGCTGTACCGGATTGTTCCCGGCCTGATGCTGAAGGACGGCAAACACTACCGCAAACCCAGTGATTTCAACGCGGAGTATGGCGTGGTGGAGAATACCTATGAACAGAGAGACGGCGATTACAATTCCAACCGCCGGACCACCAAGCGGAAAACGAAGTCGAAGCAGCTTCCCGGCGTATCGCCGCTGGTGTTCTCCCGCTTCCTGCTGGAATACACCGCATTTCTCTCTTTGTCGGACATGGGAAAGGACCTCCCGGACTATGAGGAAATCCCGGTGCCGCTGGAGATGCCGGAGGATGTAAAAAAGGCATATAAAAAAGCGGAGGGTATCCTTCAGGGGATTCTGAAAAGCAACCGAAAAGCGGCGAACAAGCTGTTGTCGGCCTATCTGAACCTGCTGACGGTTTATCCAGACCAGCCATATGACCAGCCAGACATCGTTGACCCTTTGTGCGATATCCGAAAGGTCGTGCTGGTCCATCCTGAGAATGTGGCGGATTTTTCGACGGTTCTTCCCAAAGAGGAAAAGGCGCTGGAGATTGTGCGGCAGAAAATCGCCGCCGGGGAGCGGGTATTGATCTACACCAGCTGGACCCGGACGGATTCTCAGCAAAAGCTCCTGGGCCTTCTCACCCGGGAGGGCATCCACACGGAGATTCTCACCCCTGCCATTCCGCCGGAAAAGCGGGAGGCATGGGTGGAAAAGCGGGTGCAATCCGGGCTGCAGGTTCTGATTACTAATCCCCGCTGTGTTGAAACCGGCTTGGACCTCAACGCCTTTACCACGCTCATTTTCTACAGTATGGGCTACAACCTGTTCACGCTGCGGCAGGCCAGCCGAAGAAGCTGGCGAATCAACCAGACGGCCCCGCGGGTAGAGGTCTATATGCTCTACTACAAAGACACCATGCAGGCCAAGGCCATGAAGCTGATGGCATCCAAGCTGGCGGTGGCAGGCATCATTGAGGGCACCTTCTCCGAGGAGGGCCTTGCCGCCATGAGCGACGTGAAGGACCTGACCTCTCAAATGGCAAAGGAGCTGGCCCTGGGCATCAAGGACAATGTGGAGGACATTGCCGCCGCGTTCAAGAAAATGGCGGTCATCAATCCTGACCGGACGCGGCATGTCCCCATGGTGCCTCAGACTGCGGACGCTGCGGATATCGCGGAAGTTCTGAAAGCTCCTGTAACGGAAAAGCCAGTAACCAACACAAGTTCCGCCGACGCGCAGAGAAAACAGGCGCTTTACGAGGGCTTGCTGGCAAAATCCATGGAAGAACAGAAGAAACGAAAAACAAGGAAGCGAACGGAGCTGGAGAATCAGATTTCGTTCTTCGGACCCGCCGCGTAAAGGAGGCAGTTTTGAAAGCTGTATTGAATCGCGCTGAATTTCTCAGCGCGGCCAAACGCGGGGAGAATATTGCACCCCGCACTCCCGCTTTGGAAATCCTGAAGGGCTTGCTTCTGGAGCTGGACGTAAGAGGCATCCTCACAATGACCGCCACGAACCTGGAGGTCACATTGGAACAGAAGATTCCCTGTAAGGCAACAGAGGACGACGCAGTGGTTCTCAATGCCCGCCTCACCGTGGCCATGCTGGAGCGGCTGGCCGGCGATACGGTGGAGATCGAGCGGGAACCCGGCAGGCCGCAGATTTATCTTCGGAGCGGCAATGCAGAATACCTGGTCCCCATTTGGGAGCGGAACAGCTATCCCAAGCTGGAAATTCCTTTCCCGGAGGACATGGTAAAAGTCAGCGGCATCCCCAGTATGGCAAAGCGGACCGTGTTTGCCGCTGCGGAGGACGACAGCAAGCCGCTGATGAAATGCGTCAATCTGAAATTCACGAAAGACGGCCTCCGGGCCGCCGTGAGCAACGGAAGCTGTGTCGTCACTGCCAGAGGCGATGAAAAGAGCATGGGAGATATCGAGCTGCTGATGCCGGCGCTCTCGCTGGAGAAGCTGGCGCGGCTGTGCGGGGAAAAGGATGAGTTCCGCGTGGGCACCACAGGAAAATCCATTGTGTTCCTGAAGGAGAACTTCGCCTACAGCGCCCGTTTGCTGGAAGGGGACTACATCGATACCGACGGCCTGATCGGCAGTGTTCAGAACGAATTCCTAGTGCTCACCGGCGTGGCGGAGCTGCGCGATAAGGCAGAGACGGCCAGCTGTATTGCTTCGGACGGAAGACTGTGCCTGCGGTTCGATGGTGAGCGCCTCACGTTTTATTGCAGCAGCGAACAGGGGACGACCTCTGTTCCCCTGGAAGTGATTCCCCTGACCGGAATGCCCCAGGGCGAATACTGGTACGTATCCCAGCAGTTGATTACCTGCCTGAAAGCTCTTTCGGGGACGGTGAAATTGGGCATTGCCCAGAGCGGGATGCTGACGCTGGAAATGGAGGACGCCTATTACCTGCAAACCGCCGTCAGGCCCCCGGCTGAGGCCAGGGGAGAGGAAAAAGCACCTGCCGGAAAAGCGGCGTAGGGAGGGTTTACAAATGAGTGATAGTCCTTATTTTCCGCATCTCTACGGCGAGGTGGACTGCGGCAAGTGCGAAATCGCGTCCGAGTGCTGCTACCGGGGCAGATACCAGCGGAACCGCCGGGACTTCAGCCATACGTCCGGCCGGTGCCCCAGGCTCCCGGACCGGAGGGGCTTTGTGGATAAGAGCCAGCGCGATTTGTATGCGAAGACCTTTCCGCTTGTTCATGCAGAGCGTGGAGAAGACTCGCTGTTTCTGACCTTGACGATTCCCGGTGTGAAGCGGCCCAGAAGGGTGTATCAGACCAGAGGCGGTTCCTGGTACTTCCGGGATAAGGATGAATTTGGGGATTCTATCCGGCGGGCTGTGAATTTTGAGTGCTACCGCAAAAAGGAGGCCATCCTCAATTTCATGGAACTGTATGACTTTGATTACTGCCTGTTCCGCGCCACGATTGAGGACTACTTTGTATAGACGGCGGTTCCTGAAAGTTGTTGTTGATTGAAAGGAGGGATGTTTTTGAAGGTTCCGACAATCTGCCGTTACTGCGGCGGCGTTATCCGGCTGGTTCCTGCGGAAAGCGTCTATGGCTCGTCCGCAAAACGCCTGGGGATGCAGGATGAGAACCTCTATCAGTGCCAGAACTGCAATGCCCGAGTAGGCTGCCATAAGGGGACGAATTGTCCTCTTGGCAATGTGGCCAACGAGGTGCTGCGTCTGAAACGGATTGAAACCCATCAGGCTTTCGATTCCTATTGGAAGCGGCGGCACATGAGCCGGACAGCGGCCTACAAATGGCTGGCGAGGAAGATGGCCCTGTCTGTGCAGTCCGCCCATATTGGCGGCTTTGAGATGGACCAGTGCCAGAAGGTCATTGACCTTTGCCGAAACGAGAAGGAGGCGGCGTAGATGCACCAGAAACCGGATTGCCCTCACAGGAGCGGCGCGATGTGTTCCTGCAAAGCGCTGGATTTCAGCAGGGGCGAAGAAGTGAAACTCCATTTTCTCAGGAATCTCTCTGATATGAAGCTGGAGCTGTCTTATAACACGCTGGCTGTCCCGGCTCCTTACTGCCTCTGTGTGGCTGGAACCTGCGAAACCTGTGGAGGGCGGCTTTGCATGTCCATTGGAATGCCTGCCCATCTTGCCGGAGACGGCCTTTTGGCAGTGGTCCTCCATCATGCGCTGCACCTGGAGCTGAAGTGCTCGGATCTGTTTGTGGAGCTGTTCCACGGAGAGGACCGGCCTGCTGCCCGGCTGTGGCTGGAGAGCCTGGAGAAACCCGGCAGCAAAAGAGCTTTGCCGTCGCATGAGGTCCCGGTTGTGGCCTACACCATCGTCCAGACCGGCGCTGATGTGGACCATGGCTTTTTCCCGGACCCCTTTACCTGGGGCTGCTATTTGTCTCTCGAGTTGGCGCGGGAAAGGCTGGCGGAATTGATTGCGGAGGAAAAGAAAACCCTGAGCGGCCGTTATGACAAAGAGGAGCGGACAGATGACTGCTGGGAGGCTTACGAGGACGGCTATGCCGCCGCCTGCTTTGTGCGGATTGAGATTCTGAGTTCTGAAATTGTTCTGAACCGGAAGGGAGGGGCGGACGGTGCATGAAGGCCCCAAAAAGCCGGCATGTTTTGGCTGCCCGGATGATCTGCGTTACAGCGCTCCCAAGTACAAGAAGGAGGACTGAGATTGCGGGAAGACGAGAAAAGCTGTGACAACTGCGCTCATTCGTACATAGAGCGCGAAAACTTTAAACTTCGGCAGAAATGCCGCAGTTCGGAGTACACTTCGCCAGCTTACACCCATGAGATGTTCATGGAGGATTGGGGCCAGGGCCATTGCCGTTTCTGGACCCCCGAAATACGAGGCAGGTGAACCTGATGAAAAATTACTTTATCGGGCAGGGAACCTGGATTGCAGCTCAATTTGATACGCTGGAGGAAATGCTGGCGTATCACAAGGCAATGCCTGAACTGGATCGGCATTTCTGCACGCTGTACGACTGCCGCGCCCATAAATATGCGTCAGGCTGGGCAGTTACCTGGTCCTGGTATGACAAAAGCGATCCCTGGCGGGACTGGACCTGAAAGCTGGTCCCATCCACCGGGCGGACAGGCCGTAAGGCCGGAAAGGAAAATCATGAAAAACAATTACTCTCTTGCCGAACGCAACCGTATCGTGGAGGAAAACCTCTGCCGCATTGAGAAGACCATCCGCCGGAACCGCACGCTGATGAAAGCGGCGCATCTGGACTACGACGACGTGTATCAGGAGCTTGCCATTCGGCTGATCCGCTGCGTGGAGGGCTTCGACCCTGAGAAGGGCACGCTGGCCCAGCACATCGACGCCCAGCTCCAGTACGAGCTGCTGAACTGCAAGGACAGCCGGAGCCGTTACGGCTTCACCTGTGCGCCCCGCGATCTGCGCGGCGCGGTGGTGTCCCTGGACGCATGTCCGGAACTCGCGGCGGCGTGAAATCGCCTGACCAGCCTGCTATACAGAGTATATGAAAGGCTGTATGAAATGGAGGACTTTGAATGAGTCTGCTCTTTTCTGAGATTACTTTTCGCTGGAAAGACGGCCTTGAAACCTCACTCTATGAAAGCGGCCATCCGGACGAATACGACGTTCGGGAGCTGCTGAAATATGAGGAACGCTATTCCGCCCTGCGGACCGCCGGACTGTCTGGCGTGACAGTTCAGGTGCAGCACTGCCGCTACATGAGCGGTGCTGTCCGGGACTGGCTGGCGGAGCGTGAGCATATCGCCTTGATGGAAGCCTATGACAAGGCGGTACCCAGCGAGGTGTTCACCCAGCGGAACGATGTGGAATATCTGGAATGCTTCAGGTTCCAAATTGAGGAATAGAAAGGAAAATGCTATGCCTATCAATCAAGCCCCCTTGCGGGACAAAATGCTGGCCGTTATGGCCGACGTCAACGCTCAGGTTGCGGAGCGTGAGGAGCTGGTGGAGCTGATCGCCATTGCCCTGTTGACCCGGAAGAATCTTTTCCTTCTGGGCGCACCGGGCCAGGCCAAGAGCTATGCCATCAACGCTTTCCGCAGCCGGATCACCGGCGCGAGGCAGTTCGAGCGCCTGCTGTCCAAGCAGACGGATGAGGAACAGCTCTTTGGGCGCATCGACCTCTCCAGCCTGATTCCCGGCTCCGTGCCGGAAAGTGTGCTGAAGGGCGATGGCGTCTATGAAAATCTGTGCTTCACCCTGCGGTGTGCCATCGACGGGCAGCAGAAGGACAGCCCCGCGACATTCGACCTCATTCGGAAGGCCACGGAGAAGGTGGAAACCTACCGCGCTGCTTTGGCCGCGCTCCATAAGGGAGAACCCACCGTCCAGACCGCCGGGAAGATCCCTGAGGCGGATATCGTGTTCCTGGACGAGTGCTTCAAGGCCAATGACGGCGTGCTCAACTCTCTG
>CAOJHG010000151.1 GCA_948435975.1 uncultured Oscillibacter sp.
ATGCGATTATTTTGAAATTTCACCCCTGCAATTTTTTGATTCGGAAACCATTAATCCCCAGCTTCTCCACCGGGCTATGGAGGGAATGCGGAAATTAGACGAAGACGATCTTATCATGCTGATTGGCTTGATTAACCGGCATCAATCTAGCAAATAAATGGCGGACGCTCTTTTTAGGGCGTCTGTCTTTCTTTTGCGCACAAGAAAAGAGGCGGGGAGATATTCTCCCCGCCTCTGATTTTAATTATGCCGCTTTCTGCTTCTGAAATCGAATACTCTGCGCTCTGGCCTGCAATTCCTGCCCTAGGAATTTCAACGTGTTGAAATCGTCGTCCAGCCCATCCAGTTCCCGGCGGAGCACCTGCTCATAATGCCGTTTGTGCTGCTCAAGGCCCTGAATCTTCAAGGCCCAACGCTCCAGGACCGCCGGACTCTGGCATCCAGACTGGATGAAGTAGTCCGCCCGCTCCTGGTACTCGGCAATTTCCTTCTTCACCGCCGCGTAGAACTCCTCCGTCATTTTGCCCCGCTGCTTCTCGTCGTCGATGATGTAGAAGCTGTTTACGATCAGCGGAGTTCCCTTCCGGTTCAGGCCACTCAGGAGGTTGATGAACTCCTCAAACACATCCACCTTTTCCATGTAAGTCCGGGGAACGAAGTAGAGGAATCCGGTGATGCTGAGCTTAGTGGCCTCAATGGACCGCAGGAAATTGGTGCAGATGGTTTCCACATGCTTGCGGTTGGCGCAGAGCTGGTAGAGTTCAAACAGTTCCTCCGCCTGGCGGCAGCACTTCATGACATCTACCACATCATCCATGACAAGATTATCGCACCGAAACGCGCCGTCCCGCTTGTCGTAGCTGATGTTTGCCAGCTTCTCATACTGGTTGGTCTGCTGGTTCAGGGTTTCCTTCACCAGTTCCCGGGAGAGGATATCAGCCGTGCGCTTGTTGTCCCGGCAGTAAGCCAGGTAGATATGGGTTTCACCCATCCGGGTGACGGGAATGCGCTCCTGGATGTCCCCCGTAGCGGAGCGGAAGGCGTCCGAAACAGACAGCCGTTTGCCGCCGGTGTAGGGGATGTCCAAGTCCTCGCAGAGCTTGGCCAGGGCGTCCTTCTCCACCAGGAGGTTTGCCAGGGAGTAATACAGAAACTTCCCAAGCATATGCGCCTCATCGCCCTCAGCGGCGCCGATCTTGTTGCGAATATCAAAGACTTCTCCCATAAAACAGCTCCTTTTCTTTTTAAGTGTGGATGGAGTAATATGCCCGGTCCATGTTTTCCTGCCCATGGAGAATCAGGCCGCCGCACATTCCCTGCTGACTGCCGCGAAACTCCTGGAAGAAAAAGCTGTAGGGCATAAAATCGTTGTAAAACCGGATTTCATCTGCACCCTGCCAGCGAAAGTTGTTCCGCAGGAACCGGACCAGCTTGCGGCGAACCGTTTGATTACCCACTACGGCGTGAAGATTTTCCCGTCCGCAGAATACCATCCTCGGCAACTTCCCGGACTTCATGGAAAGGACAGCCCATTTGGATGGCTTGGACTCCCCGGTGCTTTTCTCTATGAAATTGTGCAGGCTCTCATAGGGCAGCTTCACCGTCTGTTCCCAGCCCGCCACTTGATCGCTGCCGGAGCAGGACAGCCAGGTAAAGCGGATGTTTACCGTGTTTATGCTGTCATCCAGCCGCAAAACTGCGAAGGACGCGCAGTCGTGTTTCGTAACCTCGCCCTTATCCTTCAGCTCTGCAAAGGTGTCACGGGTGATGTAAAAGGTATGAGGAGATTTTTCCGCAGGACTGACCGTGCGGAACAAAATACAATGATTCTCCGCAGTCATCTTAACCAGGATTCTATCGTCCATTATGCACCTCGTTCACTGCATGGCGGCTCTCCGGCTCAAAAAGTAGTCGTCTACCCCCTTATAAGCCGGATTCCATGTATATTTGTAGTATTTGATGCCTGGGATGGTCTGTACCTCCCGGCGCATGGCGAGGACGGCCTTTCGGACGTTCTCGTTGGTCATCTGGTCCATGTCCATGGCCTCCACCACCTCCCGGACGCCCAAATCCATCAGGGTATCCTTCAGGCCGTGGATGGCATTCACGCCTCCGACGCAGACAAAGAGCGCATCATTTGCCAGGAAGCTGGCGGCGTCGCCTTTCAGCGGCCCTTCCGTGAGAAAGGCCCGCTTGCTGGCGGTATTGCCAGTGACATGAATCCAGGAATAACTGCGGGTCCCGTCCGGCAGGCCCCGGCTGGAAAGCCAGCGGTACTTGCGGTTCGGGGAATCCGCGCCGTCTAAGCGTATTTTGAGGCCCTGAATCAGCCCGTCTTTATTGCGGACAGGAATCAGAAACCCGGTGGGTCCGCTGATGGACCATTCGCCGTAGTATGTACGAAAGCCCGGCAGGCCCCGCAGCTCATGACCGCAGGCCCGCAGAAGCTCCGCGAGAAGCCTCCGGCTCCGGTCCGTTTCCGGCATACTGCGGTATTGATTCTCATGGATACGTTCCATGGACAGCCCTCGGCCAAGCAGGTTTTCCCTGTGCCTGCCCAGGAGTGTCAGATGGTCCAGCATGTCCATGTATGCGGCGTGCCGTTGTTCCAAGGGAAGCGGCTGCCGCTCCGTTTTTTGCGGCTCCGGCTGCTGCGGGAAGGGGTATGCTTTGGCTTCCTTAGACAGCTCCCGAAAAGCCTCTTTGTTGCTCATGCCCTTGATCCGGGCATACAGAGAAACACTGTTCCCATGCGCTCCACAGAGGTTACAGCGGAATTGGTCCGTATTGGTGTTGAGGCTGAGGTGGAATTTTCCCGGCCCGTGGTCGCCGCAGAAGGGACAGCTGGCCTCGACCTCCAGACGCCTGAGCGTCCGGGAGTCGAGGACCAGCCCGCACCGCCGGGCCGTTTCCACGATGGGAATTTTCTCATAGACCAAGCGGCACACCCCCTCAAATCAAGTCGGTCACGCGGCTTTCTGCCCCGCCGCCGGGATGGGATTCATGGGACGCACGGACAATTCCGCTCCATGTACACACTTGGCCATAATCACCTGACCCTTGGGCCGGACGTTGGCCAGGTCGTCCACGGACTCCATATTGTCCACAAAGACCGGATAATTGCGCCCGGTGAGCCGCTTCATCAGCTCGGAAACCTCCATGCCCGCCCGGATTTTCTCCGACAGGGACAGCCGGTCATAGCGCCGTCCAGCGTAATTGAACTTGAAAGCGTCCTTGATCTCGCCGGTGGACTTCACCACGTCATAGAGGGAAATTTCCACGTGGTTCATTTTCAAGGAGGAGAACAGCATCTCCGCCCGCTTGGAAACGTACAGCGCCGCATTAGCAATCTGCTTTTTCAGCGCCGCGATCTGTCGGTTTGCCTGTCCGATTTGTCTATCAATGTCCTCCGGCTTCACGGAAACAGCCTTCTCCGCCGCAGACAGGTCAGCGGCGCACTGCCGCAGCTCCTCCCGGCACTCCTTCAGGCGGTCAAATTCCTCCTGATTGAGATTGCCGTACTCAATGGCGGCGCTGAGATCTTGAATTTCCATCCGCAGGTCTTCAATCTCCCAGGGGATGGCCTCCGCCAGCGCTTGCCGCCGGACTTCCAGCTCAGCAGCCTCCTGAGACCACTTCTCCAGATCGCCGGCCTTGAACTGCTCGAAGGTATCCGCGGCCTTTTGATCCAGCTCCTGTAGTTCCACAAGCTGAGCCTGCTTTTCCTTGCCCTCAGCAAGAATCGCACTGGCCGCTTTTTTGATCTCCGCCTGCACCGACTGCAAAGCCTCCGCAGGAATGGAACGGCGGCAGGTGGGACAGGGATTTCCGGCGGAAAGGTACTTGTAATTCCGCCCCTCCAGCTGGTAGCGTGCCGCCAGATTCTTCACCTGCGCAGCGGCCTCCGCCAGAGCTTGCGTGTATTTGGACTGGTACTGCTCCGCCGATCTTTTGGCGATTTTCGCCCGAAGTTCGGAAAGCTGCTCCTGTTCCTCGTGACCACCACTGTCCCGCAGGGCCTCCTCATAGCAGGCGCTCATATCTACCAACTTGTCCTGCATTTCGGAAATATCCAGCCCGGCAAACTGCTTTTCCTCCAAGGCGGTCAGTTCCGCCTGGAGCGCGGCCTGCTTCTGAGCGGCAGCTTCCGCCGCCTGACGCAGCTCTTTGCCATGGGATTCCGCCTGGTCGCGCTGGCCCTGCATATAAAGGACGTTCTCTTCCAGGTTCCGGATATCCGCCCGTTTGTTCTTCAGGTAGGCTGCGGGCGAAAGAAGCGGCTCGTCCTTCAGGATATAAGCCAGGTCAGCGGGAAGCTGTTCCAGAACCGCCTCCACAGGCAGTTCCGGCAGATACCGCTCCAAAAGATTCCTGCCATCGTTCCCCAGTTCCTCAATGAAGTACAGGGGATTAAAGATGGAAAGGAATACATCCCGCTCGCCAAAGAGGTCATTCAGGTCCAGCTGGCGAATTTCGCCGCCGTCGTAAGTAATGCACATCCGGTTCCCCTGGCGGGTGCGGACCAACTCATGGACCTTTCCGGTTTCGTCCACAAAGCGCATAGCGACGCGGATATCCGGATTGACCTCATTGTGCAGCCGGTCCAGGCCCCGCTCCCCAAAGAACGGGAGGCCGGTGACGGCAAAGGCGATGGCGTCGGCCACGCTGGTCTTTCCCCGGCCATTGCCGCCGGTGATGACGGTGGGATTGCCGAACTCCAGCTCCGCCGGTTCCTGATAGCACTTGAAGCCAGAAACGGTCATGCCAGTAATCTGAAAAGACTGGATCTTTTCCATAGAAACACCCCTTTCTCTTTACGCCGCCCGCTGATCTGGCGGGACGATCTCATAGAACTCCAAAACGTAGTATGCCACAGAGTTCTGCTGCCTGGTGGCCAGCTTCGTGTTCACCAGCACGGTGCCGGGAACAAGCATGGGATGCTCCCCCTGGACAAACGCGGTAATCTCTTTGCCTTCCGCATTTTTCAGCTTTACTCTGCTGTGGTTGGAGTTCATGCCCTTACACTTATGCTTTTCAATGACCATGCAGGCCGTTTTGGGCAGACGCTCCAGCTTCTTCTCCGGGGCGGTCTGCGCATCTTCGGGGGGAATCGCCGGAGTGCCGGTCCGCTTGGGCATATCATCCGGCTCTTCATCGCTGCCCGCCAGCAAAGACTGAATCCCGCCAGCGGAGGCAGGCTCCAGCTTCAAGGCTTTCAGCATGTCCAGATATGCCTTGTCCAGCTTGGGCCGGGCGCTCTTCTTAATCATCCAGCTTTTTCCCCTCTGTTCCACATCCACGAAAACAGTGTCCATATTGTAGAGAACACGGCCGATGCCCCACTGGACAGCGGCCCGCTTCATGCTGTCGCTGAGGCCGCCCTTGATGGGTTCAATGTCGGAATCCTCGGCGCCGTCCCATTTGGTGATGAAGCCCCGGTCCTCGAAAAAAATCGAGATGCCGCAAATCTGAGCCTCCTTCTTTCCGGCGCCGTGCCAGGGCTTGAACTCGTTGTACCAGCCATCCGGCCCCACCACAGCATCCAGGCGGTTCATGATCGCCCGGTTGGTCACATAGGGGACGGCGATGCCTGCCATCTGCCCTTTGGACTCAAAGGTCCTTTGCAGCCGCCACTCCAGGTCCTCCGGAGCGAAGGGCCGCGCCAGTTCCGCCTGAATGGTCTGCGCGTCTTTTTTTGCCATGCAGTTACCTCCTTGCAATGTCCATAAAGTTTTTCAAGGTCTGGCCTTTCTTCTTCAGCACATGGGAATAGTACACCGACGGCTCCTTCCCCTTCAGCTGTTCCAGCAAATCCCGGTACTCCAGATTCAGCTTGTTGTTGCCGCTGGAATACATATCGTTGTTGTTGGGAAAACGGAGGATGTATGCCGCCAGAGTATGCAGCCGGGCCGGGTCCTTGTAGACCGGCAGGGCGTTGTTGCCCAGGCAAATGCTGTAATTCCCATAGACGTTGGAGAAGGGATAGACAAACAGCGGTGTATCCGGGTTCAGCCGCTCATCCTTCACCACGCACAGACAGCTCTTTAC